>CAZRLV010000107.1:0-10427 GCA_964600955.1 uncultured bacterium | reverse complement strand
TACCGGAGCCAGCATTGAAAAAGCGCACCAGCTCATTGCCATGTTTGAAGGCGCTGCGATTGATCGCGAGCGAATCCTGATAAAGCTCGCCTCTACCTCGGAGGGAATTCAGGCAGCGCGGGAACTAGAGGCCGAGAATATTCACTGCAATATGACCCTCATGTTCTCGCTGGCCCAGGCTGTCGCTTGCGCTGAGGCCGGAGCAACCCTTGTTTCTCCATTTGTAGGTCGAATTCTGGATTGGCATAAAAAAAATCAAGGAGTTGTAGGTTTTAAACCCCATGAAGATCCCGGAGTGCTTTCTGTCACCCGTATCTACAACTATTTTAAGAAATTTGATCACAAAACCGTAGTCATGGGAGCCAGTTTTAGAAATCTAGATGAAATTCTGGAACTGGCCGGCTGTGACCTCCTTACCATTGCCCCTAAATTTCTTGACGTCCTTGCTAAAACCGAGGGAGAGGTTCCACGAAAACTAGAACCTGAAACCGCTCAATGGCAAGAGATGGAGCGCATCCCCATGGATGAGAAAAACTTTAGATGGCAAATGAATGAAGATCCCATGGCAACCGAGAAGCTGGCCGAAGGAATCCGAAACTTCACCGTAGACCTTCTCAAACTCGAAGATCATCTAAAAAAACTTCTGGCATAATAACCACTGTGACAAAATGGCACAGGAAGAATTCAGGAGACAGAAGACAGAATTCAGAATGAAGATGAAGATAAAGAATTTTTACGACCATTTGAGTGGATCCCCCGGTCAAGCCGTAGGATGACGAAAGTCAAGAATCCAGGAGTCTGAAGACAGAAGACAGAATGAAGAATTTTTACGACCATTTTTATGGATCCATCTTCCTCTTCTCTTATCCTATTCCTATATTTCCTCTGATTCCTTTGCTCCCTTTGATTCCTCCTCCCTCTCCCTTTCGTGTTTTTCGTGGTTTGAATTCTTTCTTATTCTGTCTCCTGTCTTCTGAAGACTGAATTCATTCTTCGCTTCATCCTTCCTTCTTGGAATGGTATTTGCAATAACCCGGCCTAACGGGCATTATTCTCTGGGGGAAACATGGAACTACTCACACCTTTACTCGTACTCACGGGACTCATTGTCCTCTTTCTTACTTCGAGCTTGGCCATGAATCTGGGCTGGAAGCCGGGACGCTCCAAAATCTGCAAAAATCTTGGCTCTTTGCATCTAGCCGTGCTTTTGCTGGGACTCATGTCCGTGCTACTAGGGGCTACCACCTTTTTCGAATCCTCCTATGGAACCCAAAAAGCCCTGCAATGGGTCTACCGGACGCATTGGTTTGAGTGGCTAATCGGTGGGATCTGGATTAATATTTTCTTCGCGACGATTTTGCGCTTTCCCTTCCGACTTTCAAAACTCGGTTTCGTGCTCACCCATCTGGGAATTCTTACGATTCTTGTGGGCACTCTTCTAACTAGAATCTGGGGTGTCGAGGGTACCATGACCCTCCTTGAGGGAACTGCCAGACAAAATATATCCCTTGAGGGAAATGCCTTTAATCTTCAAGAAAATGGTAAGACCTTAATCTCAGAAACTCTAGATGATCTAGCTGCCCACTCCGCCTTTCCCTTGAAACTAAAGCTACCCAATTCTGGGAGAGGCGTCGAACTTCTTGAATACCACCCTCATTCCATCCTGACCCATCACTATACCCCTCAAGATAAAGTCTCTGAAAACCCCAATCCAGCAGTGCATTTTGAAATCAAAAGCTCGATGTTCGAATTGGATCGCTGGCTTGTAATGCGCAACGATGATCTGCATAATCCGCATTCTCTCTCCATGGGGCCGGCCCAGTTTAAGCTGAAACGGGTTCATTCAGAAGATGAACTCAAAAAAGCTCTGGCTACCGAATCCGAGAAGCCCAAAAAATCAAAACCCAGACTGAAGATCTCCATCGATGATGGGAAAACCTTTCAGATTGCAGATCTTGAATCTGACCCAGGCCAAAAAATCTCGATTTCAGGCACCCACATAGAACTAGAGGTGACCGGAATTTTCCACAATGCTTCGGTCACTGAAAAAGGTGAGATCACCGAACATAATCACGCTGGCTCCAATCCAGCATTGAGCTTTCGAATCCACTATGGCGATGGAACAGTGGACGAGGATGTGAGGTTTCAGAAATTTCCTGCCTATCAGGGCTCCCATAAAAAGGAGAAAAAACATCTGCTCATCCTTTTGGAGGGCTTTGAGTCTGACAAGTCATCGCGTCCTGCGGGGCTGGAGTTTTTAGTCACTAAAGATCATCAGTTTTTCTACCGCATTTCTTCCTCAAAGGGAGTCAAATCTGGACCGCTAGTACTCAATAAGCTTGTTCCCCTGGGCTGGAATGATGCAGTTTTGGTTGTTAAGGCAAGTCACAGCAATGTAAAAGTGGAGCGGATTGTCACCCCGCAAACTCCCAAAACAGATCAAAAAACAGTTCTGCCTTTTCTAAAACTAAAACCCCTTGGCGGAAAAAACCAGGGCACACCCATGCATTTACTCTATGGAGAAACCCGTGAAATCAGCCTGGGCAATAGAACTGTAAAACTGTCGCTGGGTGAGAATAAACTGGCAATCCCTTTTGAAGTGAGGCTCAAGGATTTTCGTAAGGTTGATTACCCCAATACATCACGGGCCATGTCCTACGAGAGCGATGTTACAGTTACAAATATTGACGGCGTTCATGAGGGCGTAAAATCCTTGGAAACAACCATTTCTATGAACAATGTTCTCGATCATCGAGGATGGCGCTTCTTCCAGGCCAGTTTTCAAATCGATGGAACCCGGGAATACAGCACTTTTCAAGTCGCACGAAACCCCGGGATTGAGTCCATTTATCTGGGTTCAATCATTATGGTAGTCGGAATAGGGATCATGTTCTGGCTTACCCCTGTCTTAAAAAGGATGCAAGCATGAAGACCCGACTATCCATCACTGCCTTTTTGACCTGTATCTTCACTGCTAGCCTGCTCACATGGAGTGTCTGGAACCGATCTCGCTCACATCTGCAGGATATGGACTACTCTCCCCTTCTGGAAGCCCCATTGCTCATGGCGGGTCGTATCATGCCATTTGATACCTTTGCCAGACGCTTCGCCTCCACGGTTGCCGGATCAGAAAACCCCAATCTTAAGCAGTTTTCTAAATCTGTTTCCAAGCAACGGGGAACCCAATCTCCGAAGTCCTTCAGAATGAACGCGGCTGAATTCGTGATGCTTTTGATTTCACGTGATGATCCACTGAGTGATCCCGTGATTCGACTGCAGCATCCAGAGCTGAAAGCTCGGCTTGAAATCCCGTCCGAGGCTTCCTATATAAGCTTTCATCAGGCGGCGCGTCATCCTGAGTTGGAAAAGCTTCAGCAGGCTTATCATCAAAAACAGCAGTCCAAGGTTGCGCTAACCACCTTGGACGAAGCCTTTTTAGACCTGAACAAGCAACTCACCATGTTATCAAATTTAGTTCAGGGGCAGAGCCTTACTTTTTTTCCTGCCAACTCGGACCGCTATACAAATTGGGTCCCGGTAACACAGCTTGAGCAAAGCCAAGATCCCAAAGCCCAAGCTGTTTTTGAGGGATTTCAAGAGATTTTGCATGGAAACTACTTTGGAAACCACGCAGGAGGATCTGAACACAAACATGGGGATGTACCTCAGAGCCCTGAGGCCACATTGCATGCTGGTGCTCGCAAGATCCGCGAGATTCAGTCCAGCCGCTATAACCAAGACCCAACCCTGTGGCAAAGAATTTCCCTTGAATTGACCTACAATCGTCTCAAGCCCTTTCAAATCACCTGGATCATCTATCTCATGGGACTCCTGGCCGGTGTACTCTCCTTGATGCTCGGCGTTAAATTTCTGGGCTCTTTAAGTACCTTCTATCTGCTGGCCGGATTTATTGCTCACAGTTACGGTCTTTACCTGCGTATGGCCATTCTTGAGCGCCCCCCCGTGGGTAATATGTACGAGTCTGTGGTTTTCGTAGGCTGGTGCGTGGTGTTTTGCTTTCTCGTGATTCACGTCAAACACCGAAATGAAGTCTCCAGAAACGTGGCCTTGGGGGCTTCAATGCTCGTGATGATCATGGCTGACCTTCTTCCCATGTCTTCTGATTTAGGGATGCTTGAGGCGGTTTTGCGCAGTAATTACTGGCTAACTATTCATGTGCTGACCATTGTGGCTTCCTATGGAGCCTTCGCTCTAGCCTGTGGTCTGGCGCATTTCTATTTGTTTCTCATCTTCAAGGGCCTACCCACCTCGGACGCCGGCTTGAAAATCCTTGCTGACACGATTTACCAGGCACTCAAAATTGGTATCATCCTCATCGGTGCCGGTACAATTCTCGGAGGGGTCTGGGCCAACGAATCCTGGGGACGCTTCTGGGGTTGGGACCCCAAAGAAACCTGGGCCCTGATTTCGTTTCTTGGTTATCTGGCAATTCTGCATGGCCGTAAAGCCGGCTTCTACCAAGATTTGGGGATTGCCGTGGGTAGCATCCTGGGATTTCTTTTGATTCTCATGACCTGGTACGGCGTTAACTTCGTTCTGGGAACCGGACTCCACTCCTACGGGTTCGGTTCAGGCGGCACTCATTACGCCCTGGGCTTCACCCTATTTGAGCTAGGACTGCTAGCTCTGGTTTTCTTTCGAAGAAGATGAATCTTCCAGAATCCAGAAGTCAGGAGACAGAATGAAAATAAGGACTTGGAAAAAGAAATAGCCGCCGCGTAAACTTTCAACCCCAAAATCTGTCATCCTACGGCTTGACCGGGGGATCCATCTTCCTCTTATCTTTCTCCTATTCCTATGTTTCCCCTGATTCCTCTGATTCCTTTACTCCCTTTGATTCCTCCTCCCTCTCCCTTTCGTGTTTTTCGTGGTTTATCTTCTTCTCCCTTCCTAAACAGAAAAAGAGCCCTTCGCGGTCTTTCCGAAAAAGGCTCTCTTTGCAAGTTTAGAGTGAAGTTCTCAGGGGGTATCGGTAAATTTTGGCCCCTTGTTTAGAGCCTAGTGTCCAGCTCCGTGATCCGCTCCATGTGCGCCGCCGGATAAAATCGAAGCTGTATGCTCCGTAGTGGCATTTTCACGGGCCGTGTTGTCACTTGCGGAAACAAAAACCAGAGCCAAAACCAAGAAGACAAATGCAGTGGATGAACCAGTCCTCTTTTCGGCAGAGTGAGCCGCACTAGCCATACGAGCAGCGGCCAGAAGCAGGAATACAAGGGTAGTACCTGCGTAGCAGAGAAGTGCGTAAGAATGAGCTTCACTAGGGATGGACCAATGGTAACAAAAACCAAAAACGGGGAGAATCAGTGTGGCATACAGCCCGGTGAACGAAGCTGTTTTTTTAGCCGCTACAAAAGCATCATCTGATAGGGTTTCATTATCGCGACACAGGAAATACAGCATCCCGGCACCCGCCATGCTAAAACAAGCAGTGATTACAAAACAGGATTTTAACCAAAAACTTGGCGAAGCAAAGAAATAGAAAGATGATGTCGTAGAAGCCCAATCAGCAGTATGTAAAACCGTGTCCATAGCACCCACAAGCTGATAGATTGCCAAACTTAAAAAAAAGATGGCCAGCCCCCCGGACAAAACATGCAGGTATGAGTTTTTTCCTTCATAGCTGGAGAGATAGCTCCTCAGCTTCTCACCAGGTTGTTCAACAGAATCCTGAATGGAGAAAAGAAAGTCTGAGAACTCCAGGGAATGACGATACTTATATAGGAAGTAAAACCCCAGAAAGGCAAAAAATACTGAGGAAGCGAAAAAGCTTACAACCGAAATCTTGGCTCCATAAAGACTTTGAGCATAGACAACCATGATCGTGAGAAGCGGAAAAACCCCGTAAATAATACCATAGTGTCGATCGGGGAGCAGTTTCATCATGATCTCACGAGCCACTTCACGATGTACAGATCCAGCACTTCCACAACCTTTCAGGCCGTGATAAATAGACAGCACCAAAGCTCCAAAGGACATGGCCAAAAAGGGAATATAAATGGTGAGGGTAGCCAGCAAACAAACTTTCAACAGAATCAATAAACTAGCATCCGGTTGAACAATGATTTTAGATAACAAATTTTCCATCTCAAATCCTTCCTCTTTAATCTCAGGCTAAAAATTCCTAACTCAAGCTCCAGGTACTACAAAAAGCAGTTCATCCAAAGAAATGAGAACAACGACGATTAATGCGTAAGCATTCAGGCGGTTAAAAGAATGACGATAATCCACCTTCACTACGGACACCCCTAAAAGTTGACGCTCTAGGGCTACAATCCACACACCGGCGGCCAAAAGAAGAACCACGGTCAACTGGAACCGGACTCCGCCATAAAGAGGCATGAGTAATGCCGCCACAGCGGTTGAAATAATCCAGGAGTAAATAATCCTGGATAGCTGAACTTCAGAAAATCGGCTGGTAACCATGGGAAACCCGGCTCTAGCATAGTCTGCTCCATGTCGAATTGATAAAAGCCAAAAATGTGGAACCTGCCAGATAAACATAAAAAAACAAAAGGCCAGAATCTTTAGATCCCAAAGAGGTAACCCCGACATCGACCACCCGATCAGTGGCGGTAGCGATCCAATCAGCCCCCCCGGAATAACGGCCCAGGCGCTGCGTCGTTTTAGTGGGGTATAGACCCCGTTATACCAAAACAAAGCCAAAAGGCCCAAAACTGCTGGCGCCTCGCCCCCGTAAACATACAAAAGGGCAGAGCCGGAAAAAACCAGCCCAGCCGCTAAAATCAAAACTTGCCAGGGCCTTAATGTGCCGCTGGAAATAGGCCGATGGCGGGTTCTTTCCATTAAGGCGTCCAGATGACGCTCCTCGAGGTGCTTCAAGGCGGCAGAACCAAAGGCAACCAAAAGTAAGCCCAACATGGGCAGACATACTGAACTGTCAAATTGACTGGTAGCCAGTATATAGCCAGCCAAAGCAGTAACAACCACCGCAGAGGTAATCTTGAATTTTACCAATCCCATGAGACTTTCAATTTTTGAAAGCATTCTCAACCGACCCGCTATTTCAAAGCCTTGATGTAAGCAACTAACCCATTGACCTTGTCATCCGAGAGGGGAATCTGAGCCATAGCAGGCGGAAACCCCTTAACAATATCAGCCATTGGATCTGTGATCGACTTGCTCAGATAAGCTTCATCCACAATCAGGGATTTTCCAGAAGCAAGTTCCGTGGTGCTACCATATTTCCCTTTGAAGGTGGGGCCTACCTTGCGACTTCCATCCGTAGAATGACAGACCGAGCAGTTTTGCTCGTAGATTTTCTTACCCGCCAGAATCAAGTCTTCGCTAGAAAGCTCCTCAGGTGCCTCTCCATACCAGGCATCAAACTCATCCTGGGGCATAACCTCTACCCGCGCGTACATCCTTGAATGGGCTAACCCACAATACTCGGCGCAAAACACTTGATAAGTCCCGGTTTTTCTGGGAGTAAACCACATATAAGTCTTACGCCCACCCGGTAAAACATCATATTTGATGCGCATGGCGGGAATATAAAAAGAGTGCAAAACATCTGTGGAGGTCATCTCCAACTTTACGGGCCGACCGATGGGCAACCTTAAAAGCGGAACCTCATACTCTCCGAGTTCTGTCTTCTTGTCCTGAACATAGGACATAACCGAAGTATCATTAGTTTTTCCATTATCGTATTCAAAGGCCCAGGACCATTGCCAACCCTTAACCTTGACCACCATGGCATCATCAGGAACCTCGCTCATGCGGTTGTATCCCAACCCAGCCCAGAAGAACAGCATAACAATAATGGTAGGAATTACTGTCCATGTTACTTCAAGAAAAACACTACCCTCGATATTCGTAGGAACAGGATTGCGCTTTCTTGAGTATCTCACACAGCACCAGAGCATGAAGGTAGTATTGGCTATCAGAACAACCGTGCTAAGCCCGAAAATTACCAGGAAACTGAAATCCACCAGATCGGCTACATTTGAAGCTCCATTAAACATAATATTCCCCCACCCTCTAACGCGTTGCAAAGTCCAAAAACGCCTCAGCAAATACAAGGGTCATGAACACAATGGAGCCAACTACAATAAATTGTAACCCCGGTTTCTCAAACTTGACGTGCATGAAATAGGAAACCACCAGGGAAGCTTTAATCGTAGCGATTCCCATAGCGATGACCAGATTCAAGGAACCCAGGTTTACACCGGCCGCAGCCACCGTCAAACCCGTCAATACAACCAATCCTAAAAACACGCAAATATTCGTGCCGTAACCTGAAATATGAACTTTGTGATCATTACCATGACTCATAAATACCCCCTCTTAAGAAACCAGATAGAAGAGTGGAAAGAGGTAGATCCAGATTAAATCCACCACATGCCAATACAAACCCACATTGTCGATAATAATAAAGTCTTTTGCATGCTGTTTTTTGCGCCAGATTAAAGATAAAACCCAGAGCAAAACAATCACACCTCCCAAAACATGAATTCCGTGTAATCCCGTCATCGTAAAATATAGCCCGAAGAAAATGACCTGCCCTCGAGTATAACGATGGTGGGTAAAACCCTGATCATGGGTCTCACTTGCGCTTAAACCTGCGGGAGCGGGAGTCCCTGCCTCATTTACATAAACCGAATTAAAGGCACTCAGACTCATTCCCGATTCCTTAAATTCCTTGTCCCAGCCTTTGCCAAGGTCCGACTTTCCGTATGTGGCCTGGAGACTGGCGATTTTGGCCGGAAAAATATGATGATGAAACTTACCGGTCCACTCAAAATACTTCACCACCATAAAGGTCATTGCCAAAGCAATAGTTATACAAATCCAGAACATGGAGAGATAATTACTGCCACGCTGTAGGGCGGTAATCGCAAAAACCATGGTTAAACTACTCGTCACAAGAACCAAGGTATTCCCACCGCCCATGAACACATTAAGGTGTGACCCAGCTTCGTGAAACTCAAGCCCGTATTCACCGGTTGTGTATACGAAAAACGCCAGAAACATGCCTCCAAATAATACGAGTTCCGTAAATAAAAACAGCCACATTCCTAGCTTGTCGCCATCGAAATCCTCGTGTTCCTGCCCCGGAACAAATCGATCATGTACTTCAGCTGCACTGCTCATTTGACCCACTCTCCTTCATAAGCATAGGGACCATGCGTAAGTTCAGGCTCTTTTTCGAAATTCAACAAAATTGGTGGTGTGGAGGTCTCCTCCCACTCCAGGGTTTTACCCTTCCAAGGGTTGTCTTCAGCCTGTTTACCTTTAAAGAGAGCCATTACCAGATTGGTAATAACAATAACCAATCCCAGGAGCATGACGAAGGCACCCACTGTACTGATTTGATGTAGGGATTGGAATTCAGGCAGGTAATCGTGGTAGCGCCTTGGCATACCTTGCAGCCCCACCACCATCATACTGAAATAATGTACGTTAAAGCCCACGAAGAATAAAAACCACCCAATATGCGCGATCTTAAAATTATACATGCGCCCAAACATCTTGGGAAACCAGTAATGCAAGGCCGCAAAGAAAGCTACACCTCCCCCTCCAAACATGGTGTAGTGAAAATGACCCACCACATATAGAGTGTCGTGAACGTGAATGTCGGCAGCGATTGTACCCAGAGCCAATCCGGTAAAGCCACCGAAGCTAAATAGGAAGATGAAAGACAAGGCCCAAATCATGGGAGGCTCAAGTGAAATCGACCCTTTGTAAAGGGTTGTGATCCAGTTAAAGATTTTAATGGCTGTTGGCACCCCTACAAACATAGTTAGAAACGAGAAGGCAATGGCCGCAGACTCGGTCATCCCAGCCACAAACATATGATGGGCCCAGACGAAATACCCCACCACCATGATTCCAAAACTGGAAACGGCGATAGCTTTATAACCGAAGATTGTACGCTGGCTAAAAACCGAAACGATCTCTGAAATTGCACCCATCCCTGGAACCACCATGATGTAAACCGCTGGATGAGAATAAATCCAAAACATATGTTGATATAAAAGTGGATCCCCTCCAAGGGCAGCATCAAAAATCCCGATTCCCATGGTACGCTCCACAATCACCAGGGCCAAAGTGATCCCTACCACGGGCGTAGCCAATACCTGAACCCAGGCTGTGGCGTAGATACCCCAGCAAAAAAGAGGCATATCCCACCAGCCCATCTTGGGGGAGCGCATGCGGTGCACCGTGCCTACAAAATTGATTCCGGTAAAAATTACCTTGATGAAGGCACTTTCTCTGATGAAACTGAGTCAACATTGAAGGATGATCTAATTGTTCGTCGTGAATTATTATCAAAAGAAGGAAAAGAAGCTCCCTCAAATCTTGGTTATGGTGCAGGCACCGGTTTGATGATGGGAACCTGGTTTGCGTTCATTCGAAAAGAAACCAACACCCGTCAACAATTCCGC
>CAZRLV010000106.1:0-10486 GCA_964600955.1 uncultured bacterium | reverse complement strand
CCCTTCTACCTATAAAATACCGACTATCCGGGATATCCCGGCTGACTTCAGGGTTCAACTCAGCTCTGAGGTTAAAAACCCCAAAGATACGGTTTACCATTCAAAAGCTGTGGGGGAACCCCCTCTCATGCTTGGGATTTCGGTTTGGTTAGCGTTAAAGGATGCCGTGGCACGAGCCGCAGGCCCAGGTTCTCAGCCACAACTACCAGCTCCAGCCACTCCAGAAGCGGTTCTCATGGAACTTCAGAGGCTTAAGTCTCAATCAATCCCCAAACCCCAGTGAGGAGAGCTTGATGTTGGATTGGGTAAAGGAGTTGTCTGAGCTTAGATCAAAAGGTGAAAGTCATACCCTGGTCACCGTTGTGGACACCAAGGGCTCTACACCGCGCGAGACGGGGGCGCGCATGATCGTTTTGCAAAATCGCATTGAAGGTAGTATCGGGGGGGGAAACCTTGAATTTGAGGTGATTAAAAAGGCACGGACCCTGCTTCTTGAAAAAGAGCTAACCCCCGCTTTGCACTCTTTTTCTCTGGGGGCTTCATTGGGGCAGTGCTGTGGTGGAGCGGTCCAGGTTTTTTTAGAACCCTGGATCTCTTTGAGGCCGCCGATCATTATCTTTGGTGCGGGACATGTGGGTAAGGAGTTGGTGCAGGTTTTGCAGGGATTGGCGCAGCCTTTGATTTGGGTTGACCCAAGGCAGGAGGAATTTCCTGGCGACTGTCCAAGCGGTGTTGAAACGCGGGTCAGTGATTCACCTGAATCCGAAGTGGATGAGTTTCCAGCGGATGCCGTCTATATTGTTTTAACCCATAGCCATAGCCTCGATCAGACTTTATGCGAGAGAATCCTGAAAAGGGGAGACTTTCGTTTCTTAGGCATGATTGGCTCTAAAAATAAGCGCGATCGTTTCCAAAAGGTTTTGGTACAAAAAGGATTTTCCCGCGAAGACGTAGATCGTTTGCAAACCCCCATTGGAATCTCTGGGATCCAGGGAAAACACCCCCGCGAAATTGCCATTTCCATCGCGGCTCAGGTTTTGTTAGAGACGTGAAATCCTCTGCTCCTGCCATGTTATACTGACTTCCTTCTGATGCATGTCTTCAGCTCCGCAAATAAAATAACCCTGTTGTTATTCCTCTGGCTCTCAACCTACTCGGCGGCCGGTGAGTATTTCCTGGTGGAAATGGATGAGGGCCAAACCGACCACCTGCGGGCCTACGGTCTGGCTTATTTTGCCCTTGAAAACAGTTTGAAGGTCGAGTGGCTTTTAAACTATAAGGGCGGCAGCTTTCTAATTCCCGGCACGGATCTGATTTTTCTTCAGGCCGCTCTTTACGGGGTTTCAGGCCGTTTGATCCAAGATGCAGAATTCTCTCAGATTTTAGAGGTTATTGAGGACCATAATATGGGCAGGATCACCCTGGAAAAGGCCCCCAAAATCGCTGTATACACCCCTCAGAATTCAGATCCCTGGGATGATGCGGTGACCCTTGTCATGAATTACGCCAGGATCCCTTATACAAAACTATGGAATGCGGAGGTTCTTAAAGGTGAGGTGTTTGAGTATGACTGGCTGCATCTGCATCACGAAGATTTTACAGGACAATATGGTAAATTTTACCGTACCTTCAAATCTGCGCCGTGGTATGTAAAAAAGGTGAAGCTCTTTCGGACCTTGGCCCGTTCAGCGGGTTTTAAATCGGTTAGCTCTTGGTTTGGTGAAGTGAGCAAGATGCTACAGGAGTATGTTGCCAAAGGAGGTTTCATGTTCGCCATGTGCTCGGCTACCGACTCCCTTGAAATTAGTCTGGCTTCACAAAATATTGATATCATTGATTCGCGCATTGATGGGACCCCCATGACGATGGGATTTCAAGATAAACTGCACTATAGTCAGTCCATGGCCTTTGAAGGGTTTAAAATTATCTCAGATCCTATGATTTATGAATTTTCGGATATTGATGTTTCGCGCTATGAAAATGTCTCAGCTCCACAAAAAGAGGCCTTTGAGCTTTTCGAGTTTAGCGCAAAATTTGACCCGGTTCCTACCCTGTTGACCCAAAACCATCAGCATGTACTCCGGGGCTTTTTAGGGCAGACCACATCCTTTAATGGCAGAGTTTTGAAGGGTTCGGTGATCAAATTAGGCAAGGTTCAGGGGGTCAATGCCTATAAATATATTCACGGACGTTTCGGCAAGGGTACATTTACCTATTATGGAGGCCATGATCCCGAGGATTTTTCACATGCGGTATCCGATCCTCCTACGGATTTAAGACTGCATAAAAACTCACCGGGATACCGTTTAATTTTGAATAATATTCTTTTTCCCGCCGCGCGGCCCAAGCCCAGAAAAACATGAAAAGAGTCTGCGATGCCAAAGAAGATTGACCGCTCAAAACCCCAAGACCCGGCAGCACTGTTTAAAGAGGGGCTGAATTTTTATAAAAAGGCCCTGTTCAAACAAGCTCTGGCGCGTTGGAGAGCCCTGAAGAATTTGGATCCGGGCTTTAATAACCTGGATCTCTATATCAATATTTGTGCGCGTCATGAATTGAACCAATTGGCTGAGTTGGAGGCTCTCGATGAGATGACCCCAGCCTCTTCTTCGGGAGAGGACTGCGCTTTGGTAGATTCTGTTACCGAGGCTATTTTGGAGTTTAAAGGCTACCATGAGGCTGGGAAAATCTCAGAAGCTTCCCAGGTTTTAAATCGTCTACAGCAGGATAGGCCCCATGATTTTCAGGCACAGGTCTCCCTGGTGCGCGGTTATCAAAAGTTGGGCGAATTCGCAAAAATGGAGGCCGCGGCTAAAGCCCTGGTGAAAAATCATCCGCATGTTTCGAGTGCCCTGACCTTATTGGGACGGGTCTATATGCAGCTAGAGAGATTTGCTGAGGCCCGTAGCGCCTTTCTCAAAGCTTATAGGCTTCAGCCCAAGAATTTTAGAATTCTTTGTCTTCTTGGGACCGTATCCGTCAGTTTGAATGAGCCCCATGAAGCACGCGGGTATTACCAGGCCGCGCTCGAACTCAAACCTAACCATCGCGGGATTAAAAACTTGATTAAACGCCTCGGAGAGGATGCCAAAGAGTTGGATACCCGTATTTTGGAAGTTTATGAGAAGCTGGGCCAGGAGAAGCCTTACCCCGATATTTTTTGTCGACTTGCCAGGCTCTACCGTCGCGCAAGACAGCTTGAAAAAGCCTTTGTTCAAATTGAAAAGGCGCTTGAAATCAATCCACAATATAAGGAAGCTTTATTTGAAAAAGGTAAGCTTGAAGTTGAAATGGGACAGCATCAAGAGGCTCTTTCGAGCTTTTACAAAGTTTTGGATCTGCTAGATAATCCTCCTCCCGGAATCGAAAATATTCGTGAGTTTGAAAGAGCCGGGTACTTTGAAGAAGCCGCATCTGAACTTTCCCGTCAATTGAAAATGGACCCGGACTACGGGGCCGTGCATGTGGATTTGGGTAAAGAGTATTTTAACGCGAACAATCTGGAGCAGGCTGAAAAAGAGCTACGCAAGGGGTTGTATTTAAGTCCTCAATTTGCGGATGGTCATTATTATCTGGCGCTTTGTTTACGGCGCAAAGGAGACTTGCATGGGGCTCTCGATCATCTAAATGAGGCCCTGGAGTTAAATCCATTCTATGCCGAGGCTACTTTGATCAGTGTAGGTATTCTCGTAGATCAGGGAAAGGTGGACGCCGCCAGGCAGTTACTACAGAGATTTATCAGTTGCTCAGACCCGGATTCTAAAGACTGTATTGCTGCCAAGCAACGCTTGGAGTCACTGAAATGACAGAGCGCCCCTTTCTCTTTAGCCCGGATAAGCTGGGTTATGTTCAAGGAGACCGCCCTGCGGTGGACTGCATTTTATGTGCGTCTCGGGATTCGGTTCCGGGGGTGGATCAATTGATTGTCCATCGGGATCAGCATTTTTTTGTGACCTTGAATCTTTTTCCGTATAATCCTGGTCACCTCATGGTGGTTCCTTTGCGCCACACGGAGACGTTTGAGGATTTTTCAAGTGATGAAGTCTTGGAGTGTTTCAGGTTGCAAAGGCTTTGCATTGAGGTGTTAAATGAGATGTATCAGCCACGGGGGTTTAACCTGGGATGCAATGTAGGTGAGTCCAGCGGTGCAAGTATTCGTCATTTTCACTATCATATTGTGCCCAGATATCGTTCAGAGCTGGGGTTTATGGATGTTATCAATGGAACGCGCATTATCGTTGAATCCCCGCATAAAACACGGGCGCGAATGCTCAAGGAATTTGCAAAGCGGGTAGACGGCTCGGATGGAAAATGAAAAAAGAAACTTTTCCTGAAATTGAAGACCTTTGCAAGGACTTTTGTGAGTCTCCTTTTCAGGAGATTGAGATGGCTTCAGGAGATCAATCGATATCCTTGCGTCGTCGAAGTCTTCCTAAAGTAGCCCAATTTCAGCCCAAGGATGAGCCCAAAGAAGAGCAGGTGGCTAAAATATCGCCGTCTGAGGAAGATCAGAGTCTTGTCGTTGGCGTCCATCGCGTGGGCTTATTTTTCCCTTCTGTGAAATCAGGGGATCGAATCTCCAAGGGGCAGGTTATTGGGCATATCAAAGCCATGAATATCCAGCATGAGCTCAAGAGTGGACTGTCCGGTATTGTAGGGGAAGTCCTGGTTGAAGCGGGTTCAGGCGTTGCTTATGGGGATCCCGTAGTGCGACTCAGAGGTGGAAAATGAGTTCCATGCGTTCCAAGAAAGTCCTGGTGGCCAATCGTGGAGAGGTCGCTGTGCGTGTTATCAGAGCCTGCAAAGAGCTGGATTTCAGGACCGTTGCCGTATATTCCACGGCTGACTCGGACTCGCTTCCGGTTCGCCTGGCAGATGAGTCGGTCTGTATTGGCCCCCCCGATGCCAAGGGCAGTTATCTCAATATGCAAAATATAATTGCCGCGGCCGAAATTACGGGCGCGGATCTCATTCATCCAGGCTATGGTTTCCTGGCGGAAAACGCTGATTTTGTGGAGGTTTTGGGGGCATGTAAAATTGGTTTTGTGGGTCCCGATGCCCAGACCATTTCAAAAATGGGCCATAAATCTCAGGCTCGACGCTTTATGCGCGAGAATGGGATCCCGGTTGTTCCTGGGTCTGAAGCTGTCGTGAGTTCTTCGAAAGAGGGCTTGGCAGAGGCTAGAAGTTGTGGTTTTCCCGTAATGATTAAAGCCGTTGCCGGGGGCGGCGGCAAAGGCATGCGAGCAGTTTTCGGCGAAAAAGATTTTGTGGCACTTTTTGATCTGGCCAAAGCTGAATCGGCGGCGGCTTTTGGAAACGGCGACTTATACGTGGAGAAAATGATTCAGGAGCCACGCCATATTGAGGTGCAGATTTTATCTGATGACCACGGAAATGTCGTTCACCTGGGCGAAAGAAACTGTTCAATTCAGCGCCGGCATCAAAAGCTTGTTGAGGAATGTCCGTCTCCAAATATTTCACAGGGCTTAAGACAAGAGATCTGTGAGACTGCTGTTGAAGCCGCGCGACTTCTTCAATATCGCGGTGCAGGCACGCTTGAGTTTCTTGTTGATAAGGACGAGAATTTTTATTTTATGGAAATGAATACTCGCTTGCAGGTTGAGCACCCGGTTACGGAGATGGTTACGGGGATCGACATCGTCAAAGAGCAGATTATGATTGCTCTGGGCGAGAAGCTGAGCTACACCCAGGACCAGGTTGATTTTCAGGGCCATTGCATGGAATTTCGTATCAATGCCGAAGATCCCCAAAATGATTTTGCTCCGAGCCCCGGTAAAATTGACCGCCTGGTCTATCCGGGAGGTCTTGGAGTTCGCATTGACACAATGATTGCCGCTGGAGATGAGATTTTACCCTATTATGATTCAATGATTGCCAAGGTTATTGTGCACGCCTCAAGTCGTGAAGATGCGATTTTGAGATCTCGCAGGGCTTTGGAAGAATTTGAGCTTCTAGGGATTGAATCTACTGTTTCTCTGCATCTGGATATCCTGGAGGCCGATAGCTTTGAAAACGGAAGCTATACGACCCAGTTTCTGGATGCTGAATTTCAGAAGCAAACGAGTTAGAAACAGTCTGAATCTCCGTTAGTTTCATTGAGAAGGGGATCAAAGGATAGGAAGATGAAGAAAACTGTATGCCTTCTTCTGGGCTTTAGTCTGTATTCGATCTGGTTTTCGTTGCCGCTGGAGGCAGCAGACCCCGGGGTGCGTGTAAAGACGGCCAATGACCATTATCGCAATGGACAGTACTATATGAAACGGGGCCGTGTGGCCATGGCTCTTCAAGAGTGGCGCAGAGCTTTGAAGCTGGACCCGGACTATATTGATGCGGCATATGATTCAGGCGGAGCCTGCTTCTTGATGGGGAAACCTGAATTGGCAGAAAAATACTGGCTGAAAACCGTTGAGCTGGATCCAAAATACTTCAAAGCTTGGGATTCCCTTGGGTTTCTAATGACACAAAAGGGGGACTTTGATAACGCTCTAAACTATGTCAATAAAGCCTTGGAGGTGAACGGAGAGTATGTAAACGCTTATATCAACAGAGGTTTTATTTACGCCAGTTTACGCCAGGTGGACTCTGCTATTGAATCCTGGAAAAAGGTTTTGGAAATCGATAAAAAAAATCTCAAAGCCCATGAAAACTTGGCCAGGATTTACTTGAGCATTGGTAAGGAGTCTGAGGCCATCCAGACCTGGGAAAAAGTCCTAAAAATAAATCCCCGCTACGCCTTTGCTTTTTACAATCTGGGAATTATTTACGCAGGTAGGGGGGAGGTTGATCCGGCTGTCACATCCTACCTTAAGGCTGTGGAGGCTGAGCCGCGTTTTGCTGCCGCGCATAATAATCTGGCATTTTTGTTTGCTTCTACCAAAGAGGCGAAGTTGGCCGAAAAACATTATTTGCTGGCTATTGAGGGGAACCCAAAATACCTCAAAGCCTATACCAATCTGGCTGCTCTTTATGATCAGCTAAACATGACGGAAAAGAGTATCATCAAGCTCAAAGAGCTTTCCAAGGAAACCCCTAAAGATCCGGTGGTTTTCAATAATATTGGTTTTCTTTTGGCCAAGACTGATAAACTGGACGAAGCTATAGAGTACTATTCAAAGTCGCTAAAAATTTGGGATCAATACCCCAATGCACATTATAATCTGGCTGAAGCTTTGGCCAAAGCAGGGAAGGCCAGGGAGGCTATCAAGCATTACGAAGCTTGTATCAAACTGGTCCCAAGATCACCCAAAACTCAGGAAACGATAGAAAAAATCAAGCGGCTTAGTCAATGACGAGGATTCATGTTGAAAAAACGAAGTTCTTATAGCAAGGGTCTTTTTCTGGTTAATCAGTATGTGGAGCTGATAGTTTTTGACCCCGACAAAGGCAAAATAGGTTTAACATCGCGAATCCGTGAGGCTGAGGATGAGCGAATTTTGATCTATTGGCCCAAAGACAAAAAAGATGAAAAATATGAGTTTAAAGGGATTCGTTTTGCGGTCTTTCAATGTCTTGTCGGCAATGACGTAGTTTCGTTCAAAATTACCATTACCCCTGAGATGTTGCAGGGCCTGGATTTGGGAATTATGCGCTTTTCCCCGCCGCGTTTCGTCGAAGGGATTGAGCAAAAACGCGTTTATCAAAGAATCAATCGCAAAATGATTTTGCGCTATAGACTTCTTTCAGATGAAGGCTTTAGTGATACCTTGCATGAAGGCACCACCTTAAATGTGAGTATTGGCGGAATGGAATTTTCAAGTGTGGAAAAGATGGAACCGGGCTGTGAGATCGAGTGTCATTTTTCGATGGAGTATTTTGATTTCAATGGAATTCGGTCTGAAATAGTAAGACGCTCAGATTCTCCGCGTCACAAAGATCTTGAATTTGTTTATGCCGTAAAATTTCTTTCCATGTTTGAACGCGAGAGAATTAGTTTAAACCAACTTCTTCTTAAAACCGGGGCTAAAGGGCAGGAGCAGCCTGTAAAACAGGTTCAATCAGCTCCGGCGTCCTGAAGAGTCTAGACTTGATATTTAGGCCAAGACGGTGTAGAAATGGTCGTGCCATCAAGAAGAAGTCCCTATACTCAATCAAGGTTCCGCATCAACCAGCATATCGAGCTGGTGGTTTTTGACCCAGATCTTGGAAAACTAACTCTTTATTCCAGAATCCATGCTCTGAATGAGGACGCGCTTGTGATTCACTGGCCGGTAGACCTTCACGGAACTCGCTATTTTTTCAAGCAGGTGAACTTTGCTGTGTTGCAATGTTTGGCGGGAGAAGAGATTCTGTCCTTCAAAGTGGATATTCGATCCCAGGAGTTGGAGGATATTGATGACGGGCTTTTGGAGCTGAGAACTCCAAAATTCGTAGAGCAGTTGGATCAAAAAAGGGTCTATTTGCGAGTCCAATGTCAGGTTCCTGTCAAGTTTCGATCTGACAGTGGCTCTGGGTTTAGTGATGAGCTTTTTTTGGGTAGTTCGGTTGATATGAGTGTGGGTGGAATGGAGTTGGCATCCTTTGAAAAGCTGGAGGCCGGGACTGAGTTGGAGTGTTTTTTCACTCTCAACTATGTAGATTTCAGAGGGGTTCAAGCCAAGGTTGTGCGTAGAACTGAAACCCAGGAAAGCGGGAATCTAGAGTATCTTTACGCTCTTAGTTTTCTGGGGATGTTGGAGCGCGAGCGAATTACCCTGAACCAAATTCTTATGAAGCAACATCCCATGCCCGCACCCAGAATTATTCCTAAGGGTAGTTCGATCTCAAGTTAGTATTCGCTCCGGGTTTTCAGGAGGGAGATATGGGTACTATGACCATCCTGATAACAGTGCTGGTTCTCGCGGGAGTGGGTTGGGGGGCGAGTCTTTTTTTATCGTCCTCCAAGGTGAGTTCACCAGCCCTTTCCTTGTATTGGCAGGCTGTAAAGGATTATGACGCCGGGCAGGAAGAACTGGCCGAAAAAAAATTCTTACAGCATATTGGGATGCGCCCCAATCATGTTCAGAGCTATCTTTACCTGGCGAAAACCTATAAGAAAAAGGGGCATATTAAAGGTGAGATTCAGGTTTGTCGGACCCTGATGGAGTTGTGGGAGTCCGGGTTTAGAGAGTTTAAGGTCGGGGAAATTCAGCGACGCTTGGCAGATACACTCTATGCCTGTGAAGCCTTTGAGGAGTCTTTTTTTCATTATGCCAGTTTGATTAAAGGGTCCACCGATCAAAACGAGCAGGATGAAAATGCCAGGACTGAGGCCTATGTGGATGATGAGGTCATCAAACGTATTGCTTTTCTCCTGGCTTCCCAGAGTCGCTATGATAAAAGTCTGATCTATTACGATCAGGTTCTATCTCGTAAGGCCAAGGATGAGGTCAGTCTGAGAGGTAGAGTCCCCTGTTTTATTGGTCTTCAGAAATGGGAGGAGGCCAGAGACGCACTGCTTAATATTATCTCGCAACGAATTGCACAGGTTCAGGACTATTATTATTTGGGAAAGGTCTTCCAGAAGCTGGACGATCCAGATAGTGCCCGTGCTTACCATGCGGAATATTTGCAAAAAATAGATAGTGAAAATGCTTATGATGGTTATGATGCCCTGGGTTTTCTGATGGGGTTTTACTACGAAAAGACGGGGGTTTTCGCTGAAAAGGAGCTCGATTTTTGGCTGAAGGTATTTAAGGTATCCCTGGAGGTGATTTACCTCAAGGATGAGCAAAAAAAGGAGTTGAATTGGCAGCGGGGTTTCACGAGCTATTTTAAAAACCGTGAAACCGAGGAGTTCCGTGAAGCCGTAAAAAACTGGACCACGCTCGAGAGCGAAGATCCTTCTTACAAGGAGGTGGGGGAGTTATTGGCAGATCTTAAAAAATATAAGCCCCTGGTGCATGAGGAGCGCATGGAAGAGGCATATTTTCGTCTCAAGCCTGTGGACGATCAGTTTTTTGATGCCCCGCGTGTTTTGAGGGCCGCAGATATGTTTGACGTCCTCCCTTTTGAAAGTGATGTGGTCAGTCAGTTTTTTGATCCCTCCTTTTTCAATAGTGTGCTCAAGGTTTTTCAAGCAAAGAAGAAGGTAAGCGCTTCGGACCTCAAAGATTTGACGGTCTACCAATTCGAGCGCAAGGTAGAGGAGATTTTTGAGAAAATGAGCTATAAGGTTGAGAAAAAACTCAAATCGGATTCCTCGGGCATGGTTTTTAATTTCTTATTGAAAAACCAGCGCAATAAACTAAGTCTTTGTTCGGTCTATCGCAATACCGGTGACCTGGGAGAGGTGGAGGTTAAGTCGGTATTAAACCTTCTCAAGAACCAAAGTGTCATTGGAGGAATGATTATTTCTCTGGGCTCTTTTACCATGAAAGCTGCCAAGCTGGCACGAGACAGCGAAGTAGAACTGATCACCGGAGTCATTCTGGATGAGAAGTATTTGTAAGAAGAAGGAATAAGAGGAATTGGGGGAAGGAACTAC
>CAZRLV010000105.1:0-10505 GCA_964600955.1 uncultured bacterium | reverse complement strand
GCTGGACTGCACCGTGTTCAGCATGAATAGCGGTCTCATGGTGTGGAAGCCAATGATGGTAGAGCTGCTCCATGCCCCCAAAGAAAACCAAGGGGACGGCTAGAAGAGCTACCCAGGGGATTAAGCCTGCCAGACATTCGAACACCCTGCGAATCGGAGTAGACCAGCTTGCCCCGATAATATATTCAAGAGCTACATAGAAAAGTGCCCCTGCTGCAAGGCTCATCAAGAACATAAACATAATCAGATAATTATGCCAAAACCGACCCAAATCACTGAAGAGAGTTAGGGTGGCGAGGGCCGCGCCGCTCACCATCAGAATCAGGGCAATCATCTCAACGGTCTTAGCCGCCGGGCTCCTGCTATAGTCTTGAAAGGCTGTCGTTTGAGTCGTCATAGTAAATCGCCTTCCTTTGCGTCTTTGGCCCTTTGTAGAGCCCTCATGTATTGAATGATAGTCCAGCGATCCTGTTCCTGAAGCTGCTTTGCATAGGATGGCATTACATTCTGACCATTTGTAATGATGTGGTAGAGCCTGCCATCAGAAAACTCTTTGAGCTTTCTAGAATGAAGGCTTGGCGGCTTGAGAGCCTTACCCGCCTCACGACTGGACACCGATCCATCCCCATCCCCAAAGGTTCCGTGGCAAATCCCGCAGTAGACCTCATAGAGATCCTTACCGCGGCCAAGATGCTCGGCAACGGTGGGCAACGGGTTAATAATCAACTGTCCCCCAAGGTCCGGACTTTTGTTAAACAAATAGGGCGTATTTCCTCGCGACACTGTTCCAGAAACGGGTGGCTGCATGGCCCGACCATTGGCAAAAATAGGAGTCCCATCCTCGTAGACTAGACTCGCCGCCTGTGCATTGGCTTTTTCTTGAGTCTCCATCCAGGAAAACGGAGGATAGTAAAGGATACGGTTGAACACAAAATAAAATTTACCGGATGCCGCCAGAACAACGGCCACAAGAATCCAGAAAAACACAAAGGAGGATAGATAAGAAGGGGGGCGTTTATAAACCTGACGAACAGAGGCTACATCCTGCCCTCCAAGGTCCTGCATAAATTGGTGGACCTGCTCCTCCTCAAACTTTGCATCACTGGCCTCGATACAGAGTCCAAACCGACTGCCAGAAACACCTTTCATATAGTCTGTGTCATGCAGAGGGTGAGAATTATTGGGAAGATTGCAAAATTTGGCAATCAATAAAGCGACTGTACCCAAAGCGCAAAAGAGAACGGTTACCTCAAATATAACAGGCACAAAGGCAGGCAATGAAAACAAAGGTTTGCCTCCAATGACATATGGATAGCGCTCAAGCCACTCAGGTAGCCCCATAGCTGTGGCTCCAATGCCGCTGCTCAGCGGATCTCCCATCGTAAACCACTGCAAGAAGAGTGAAAACACCAGTCCCAAAAGCCCAAAGGCCAAAGCAACGTACGGCAGTTTTGTACCCGGAAGACGCATGGCCTGATCCATTCCGTGCAAGGGGTATGGAGTGTGAACATCAAAATCCTTATAACCGGATTCACAGGTCTTTTTGGCCGCAGCCATAATCTGATCTGGTGAATCAAAAAGTGCTACAACAGAATGCAGTCTCTTACTCATGATCGCCTCCATGATGGTGCGTGGGCTGCGCCCCTTCGGCCACGGCTTTAACCTCTGTCATGGACGTAACTGGCATAAAGCGAGCAAAAAGAATCACACCCGTAAAAAAGAATCCAAAGCCGCCAATCATCAGACCAAAATCCCAGATTGTGGGAATGAAATCCCCCCAGGCCGCAGGGATGTAATCACGATGAAGTGAGGTCACAACAATAACAAAACGCTCAAACCACATCCCTATATTGGTCGTGATAGACACCAGAAACAAAATAGGAATGGACCTTCGACATCTTCTAAACCAGAATAACTGCGGAATGAGGGTATTGCAGGTAACCATGATCCAGTAGGCCCAGGCATAAGTCCCAAAGGCACGGTTCAGGAAGACATATTGCTCTGCCTCCACCCCGCTATACCAGGCGATGAAAAACTCAGTCCCGTAGGCATAGCCCACCATAAGCCCCGTAGCCATCAAGACCTTGGCCATACGCTCAAGGTGCAACATAGTAACAATATGCTCAAGCTTATAAACTACGCGCACTACAATCAGAACGGTAAGCACCATAGCAAAGCCTGAAAAAATAGCCCCCGCGACAAAATAAGGGGGGAAAATGGTTGTATGCCAGCCAGGAATAATGGACATAGCGAAATCCATACTCACAATGGAATGTACCGAAAGCACCAACGGAGTACATAGACCCGCCAGAATCAAGTAGGTTCTCTCATAATGCTGCCAATGGCGGTTGGAAAACCTCCACCCTAAGCTGAAAATCGTATAAACCGTTTTTTTGAATTTGGCCGTGGTACGATCACGCATGGTGGCAAAATCCGGAACCAGTCCTAAATACCAAAAAACCAAAGAAACCGTAAAATACGTGCTAACTGCAAAAACATCCCAAAGCAACGGTGAGCGAAAATTAACCCACATAGCCCGCTCATTGGGATAAGGGAGTAGGTAATTCGCAAGCCAAGGCCGCCCAGTATGCAACAGGGGAAAAAGTCCCGCCGTCATCACGGCAAAAATCGTCATAGCTTCAGCAAATCTAGCTATTCCGGTTCTCCAGGTTTGGCGCATGAGAAAGAGAATTGCTGAAATAAGGGTTCCAGCATGTCCAATCCCAACCCAGAAAACAAAATTGACAATGGGAAACCCCCAGTTCACTGGATTGTTATTTCCCCAAACACCCACCCCATCGATTAAAAGTTTCAACACAGAGATGATGCCAATTGCAAACAAAGTCAAACTGACGGCAAGAGCCTGTAAAGTCGCCCGGTTATTAGGGTGTTCCATAGGGGCAGCAATTGCATCATCAATCTCATCGAGATCGGAAGTGCCCTCTACCAGGCGTATGGGTTTTGAATAATCCATGCTCACGATTTCACCTCCTCGTGGGTGTTTCTGAGTTTAGCTAGATAGGTGATATTGGGCCGAATCATCAACTCCTCAAGAACCCGATACTCGAGTTGATGAGACCGATAGCGACTGATTTCAGAACCGGGATCGTTAGAATCCCCAAAAATGATGGCGCGGGAATTACAGCTATCCTGACAGGCTACAGTAATATCGCCGTCCTGAATCTCGCGACCCTCCTGCTTGGCAACCTGACGCGCATCCATGATGCGCTGGACACAGAAAGTACATTTCTCCATGACTCCGCGCGAGCGAACCGTAACTTCAGGGTTATGCGCCAACTGAACCGGAGATTTCTCCTGATAGCCTTCAGCAGCATGACGCCGATAATTTAAGAAATTGAAACGGCGCAGCTTGAAGGGGCAATTAGCCGCACAATAGCGCGTTCCAACACAACGATTATAGGCCATTCCATTCAACCCATCTGGTGTATGAGTTGTGGCGGCCACAGGGCAGACGTTTTCACAGGGGGCATTGATGACACATCTGGGGCTGAAGACTCACTATCGGCTCCTCAAAGGTCCCGGAGTAATAGCGATCTACCCTCAACCAATGCATCTCGCGATTGAGATAGACCTGCTCTTTGCCCACAACGGGCACATTATTTTCGGCGTTGCAGGCCACTAAACACTCGTTGCACCCCGTGCATTTATTCAAATCGATCGCAAGCGCCCATTTCTGGCCCGTGTACTTATGCTCTTCATCATAGAGACTCTTGACATGCGAGCGCTTTTTTTCCATTTTCTTTTGCAAAAAATCCGGGTGATCTTCAAATCCCTTTAAGCTATTCTCATGAATAATCTCACGCTTGAGATGCGCATCCCTCGTTTTCTCCGTCAATGCCGGGTGAGCTGACTCCTCAAAAGCTCCATGCTCCTGAGTGGTTACCAATTGATAACTGCCCCAGGTTTTTTTCACTTCCGCACCTGTAAAGGTTCTTTCTCCATGCGGCCTAGACCGAGTTAGCAACACATTGGCATCATGTCCAATTCCAGTTCCAACGACTCCTGCTGCTTTACGCCCATAGCCAAGCTCTACAGAAACCGTTCGATCTGCCATTCCAGGTTGAATGAAGGCAGGCAAGGTCACGCGCCTTCCTGAAATGGCAATCTCCAGCATATCCCCCGGCTCTACCTTAAGGTCCTCTGCTGTTTTCTTTGAGATCGCCGCATAATTATCCCAAACGATTTTTGATACTGGATGAGGAAGTTCCAGAAGCCAGCCATTGTTTCCAAGTCTACCGTCCCCCACCGTATGATTTTCCAGCAATTGCACCGCGAACGAACTGCCATTGACGGCCGCCAGCCGTATACCCAAAAAGGGAGACAGGGAATAGGGGGCGCGCGGAGGGGATTTTTCCTGGAACTGCACTAAGCCATCATGCAGAGCAGCATTCCAAAATGTCTTAAAGTCGACCCCCTTGCCCACCATGGGGTAAATCCCTTTCTTCCAATAATCCATGAGAAATTTCTGCCATCCGTCTTTCTGATAAGATCCACCCAGCCACCCCAACAGGATTCCCTCCTTTTGCCGTGAATCATGCAAGGAGGAAATAATGGGCTGCTGAAGGCTGATCAGGTTGGTTTGAGCTTTGGCGTCTCCCCAGGATTCCAGATCATGGTGGATCGGTAAGGTCAAATGACTCTGTTTGGAGGTTTCGTTCTCAATTTGGGTCATGGACACGACAAAGGCCACTTTTTTCAAAGCACTCACGTATTTTAAATCTTCAGGCAGATCAAAGACTGGGTTTGTATCTATATGTAAAACCGCTCCGACTCGTCCGGATTTCATTTTAGCAACCAGGGTCTCCCAGTCGCCGTAGGAGTTTGTGGGATACAAAGCATGACGGCGTCTATTGTCGTAAACGGCCCCCGCATCCAAAACTTCATTGAGTAGGTTTACGGCCTGGTGAACTTCTTCGGATAGGCTGGTCCCAGCATGCACAAAAGCCCTACCGCGTTTCTCAATCAGATCATCAACCAGATGAGTGACACTTGTAGCGCTGAGTCCGTTTTTGCGGACGAAATTGCTCAGAGAATGAGAGCTGAGCTTCTTTTTAAGAGCGGCATGACTAGCGAATTGTGAAACACGCTTTTGGACCACTATTTCATTGAGTAGACAGAAAACAAACTCAAGCTGAAGATCGGGTCGTAGTCTCAGACGATGGTCGGCGTTCATTCCAGTGAGACTCATGGCCCCCTCTACAGCGTAAAGTCGATTAAAATTGGAAGCCTCCATAGAGTCTCGGCGCGCAGAAAAACGACGGGCAGTTTCAACCTTGCCGGGCCCTTTACCTAGAAAATCAGATTCAAGAGCCAAAACCAGATCCATTTTTTCCCAGGCGGGTACAGGAAGGTTTACATCGCCGTAAGCCTTCTTCCAGGCTGCCGAAGCCGTGTCTGACGAGAAGAAATCGTAGCTGTGAACCTCAATATTCGAGTAGGCTTTACCCAATTCTGAAATCAGAGCCGTTAGCGCGGGAGACTGGATTTGGGGTAAAATCAGGGCAACGGTTTGGCCCTTGTCTTTAGCAGTCTGTAGTGCCGCCTTTACGCGCTTGTCTACATCGCTCCAGGATGGGCTACGCTCCTTTGAGTCCTTTGGTGAGCGCAGACGATCCGGGTCATAAAGAGCTAGAACCGAGGCCTGACCCCGCGCACAAATAGTGCCCTGATTGACTGGGTGATCGGGGTTTCCATCCACCTTTATAGGGCGCCCCTCACGGGTCTTTACCAAGGTGCCGCAAGAATCAGAACAAGCTGTGCAGGTGGAAGCAAAATAGTTTGGACGCCCTGGAAGAGTCCCTACCGGCATTTTATTATAGGGTAGGATTTCTCCGTGATCGATATAGTCAGAACATCCGCTACCGGCCAGGGCAGCTGAAGCACCCATCAAGCCCAAAAATCGACGGCGACTGACAGCACTCAATCCACCAAGCTCCATATCTTCAAAGACAGCTTCATCTGCCGGATCATCTGCGGATAAAGGCTGAGTTAAAGAATCTGAGTGATATTGCTCAAAGCTTCTCCAAAAACCTCCGGGATTGTTGGGGTCCTCTGAATTATGATCCATTTCTGCCTCTCTTTCTGCGTTCTACAGCTTCGGGATTGATAACAACCTGCGGATGCTCGGGAGCCTCTACAAAACCAAAGCCCCCCCTGGAAACCAGGGACGTCAGGCTCGTACCCAGAGATGTAAAAAGTCCACGTCGGGTCATTTTTTT
Organism: uncultured bacterium; assembly: GCA_964600955.1. Taxonomy (GTDB): domain Bacteria; phylum Muiribacteriota; class UBA6191; order UBA6191; family UBA6191; genus CAZRLV01. The sequence continues at coordinate 4,266 of CAZRLV010000105.1, read as the reverse complement.
CTTTAAATTACTTGAAGCCATTTCAGTCCAATTTTATCGATGGCAAGCTATACAATGCTGTGGGCCCTGATTTTTTTCAATAATCTCGGTATCCGTAACTACTTTATGGGTTTCACGGTGACAGCTCAAACAATCCCCCATGGACAGGGGCCTGACCTTTTGAACCACATCCATATTGCGTATATCTCCATGACACTCCGTACAATCAAGCCCCTTACTCACGTGAATACTGTGATTGAAATACACATAATCAGGAACCATATGAACTCTTTTCCAGGGCACAGACGCCTTGGAGTCAAAATATTTCCTAAGGTCCTTGATGGGCTCTTGTCCTGTCTTTACAACAGAGTGACAATTCATACAGGTATCTACTGAAGGCACTGTGGCATGCCTGGACTTTTCAACGCCGATATGACAGTAGCGGCAATCGATCTTCATGGTCCCAGCATGCAACTTGTGCGAAAAGGGAATGGGCTGCTCCGGTGCATAACCCACATGGTTTCTCTCATCAAATGAGTAGAAAAAAGTTGAAAGATAGGTAATTAGAGCCACACCAACCAAGATGGGGAGCCTCACCCGAATATTATAATCCAGCATCGCTTTATCCATACTTAACCCCTTTTTGGCCCCTGTCCCTAAAGATCATTGGGCACCATCGGCCTTAGTATCCCGGATTATATTGGTTCGCAAGGGACAATTCAAATCTAAAGTTTCAGCAAAGCATACAAATGAGAGAAGTTAGGGAGCTAAACTAGAAATAGGATGGCCAGTACGAGAAGAGCCCCGAGGGTGGAAACGCCGATAGGCAGGGTACCCGTTTCCATACTTTTAATCAGCTCTGATTCTTTGATTTTAAGCTCCTGGGCGCCCAAGTTTTTCAAAAGCCAAAACGGCATTAACAAGAGGTTTAAAACCCAGCCAGGCCCTTGAGAAACAAATCTGGCGACCTGAGTCACAAAGCTCTGTGCGATTAAGTAGTCTACCAGGGAATTAATCCCATTTAACCCCTTATCCATAAGCCTATAAAAGCTCTTGGCGCCACGTCGATAAAACCAGTCCACATCAATAGACACCGTGTCGGCACCCTTAAAGAGGGGGAGGAACAAAAAGAAGGCTAGACCCGAAAAGAGTAGAAGTTGACCTTGGGTTACAACATGCGAAAAGTGCCCCACATAAATTTCCGTAAATGAAACCGGCACATGAGCCTTTATAACTTCCGAATAGGGAAGAATTTTATAGAACTGGGAGGGAAAACAACCCAGGTAGATAGAAATAAAAGCTAAAACCCCCATCCCCAAAAGCATGGTCCCTGGAGCCTCCGCAGGGCGAAGCCCTCTGTCTTTGGCGAAGAAAACAAAATATGGAAACTTGAGTCCTGCGTGTAAGACAACCCCGGCTGAGGCTATTTCCAAAATGAGCCAAACCCAAAACAAACCCTGATGCTCTGCAGCCAGAATACTAATGGTTTTACTTGTGAACCCACTGGTAAACGGTGCAGAGGAAATAGCCAGCGCTCCAACTATCCCTAAGATTAACGTCCAGGGCATACTGCTGTAGAGCCCTCCAAGCTCTGTTAACTAGCTTTTTCCAGTACGATAAAGAACAGCCCCAGCGGACATCCATAAAAGCGCTGTGTAGAGAATGCAGCAAAGAGCATGGGCAACAGCCCCGGCGATTGCAAGCGGAGTCCCTATCCCAATCGCACAAACCATGAACCCCCCCTGGTTCACGATACTGTACCCTAAAATCCGGCGTAAATCATTTTCAAGAAACGCATAAATAACCCCGTAAAGGCTCATGGCACAACCTATGATAATGAGAACTTCCCAGCCAGAAAACCCACGAACCAAGGCGTAAATCGCAGTCTTGGAGGTATAGGCACTTAGAATCACCCCCCCCAAAACAGTGGCCTCGGGATAAGCGTCTGGAAGCCATGAGGCAAAGGGTACCGCAGCAGCATTCACCAAGAACCCCACCAGAATCAATGAGGTAGCCAATGTAATATCCGTAAAACCAGAAAACTCCAAACTTCCTGTAGCTTTCACCTGCAAAAGAATCCCGGCCAGAAGCACCAATCCACCAGCAATATGAACCATGACATAACGAATGGCCGCAGCTCTAGATCGGGGGGTTTGACGCGCAAGAATCAGAAAAACTGAAGTGACTGCCATAATCTCCCAGAAGAGATAAAGAGATAAAAGATCACCCGAAAAAACAACCCCCAGGGAGCTACCGCAGTAAAGCAAAGCGGCTACATGCTCCAGTGGTTTTTTCACATAATAGCCATAAATGAAGGCCGCAAAAGCATTTAAGGTGAAAATATACCCAAAGGCTTTGCTGAGCTTGTCCACCCTCAGAAAGTTTAGGTCATAGTCCAAAAATGGAAGGGTCAGTATGCTCTCAATCTCAAGATGGTGAATCTGTACAAAACCAAAAAGCGAAAGAATGATGACAAAGCCATTACGCCATTTTTTAGGGAGCACAGGGACCAAAAAAGCACCGGCCAGAAAAATAAACGCAGGCGGAAAATTAGTGAAGCTCATCATCATAATAGTCCGAGTTAACAGTTAGGAACTCCCCCAAAAACTTGGAGACCAGGGCAGCAAGAAAACAGGCAATAAAGCCTAAAATCGCGTAAAATCCAAAAATGGAATCAACGCTATGTTCACCAAAATGACCATGGCGATGCAAAAAGAACTCTAGAAAAATGCTCAGAGCGCAGAGACCACAAAGCAAAATCCAGAGTCGCTTCTTTACCTCGGGGCGCTCAAAATAGCCCTTTTCAATGCCTGTTTCTTCTTGTTTTGACATCAAGATCCTCCCGCTGCCAGTCTAGCCAACTCCAGAAAGGTTCCCGGATAAAAGAACAGCAACACGCAACCCAGCGCGGTTACCAGGGGAGGCACAATAGCCCAGGTTGGAGCCTCTTGAACGGGACCCTCAAACTGAGCCTCTTCAGATGTGCAAAAGAAACCGCGATACACGATCGGGAAAAAATACGCCGCGTTCAACAATGAACTGATTAGATAGATCACAAGAACCCAAGTTGTATCTGAATCTAAAGAACCTAAAACCATATACCATTTGCTCAAAAACCCACCCGCCGGGGGCAGGCCAATCACACTCAAGGAACCCAGAAGAAAAACAATAAAAGTGACGGGCATGCGCCTTCCAAGACCCACCATCTCTGATATGTACTTCTTGCCTGTAGCCACATAAATGGCCCCTGCACACATAAATAGAGTAATTTTCCCAAAGGCGTGCATAGCGATGTGTAGCATGGAACCCTGAACCCCAAGCCGTGTTGCCAAACTCGCCCCCAGTAAAATATAGGCCAACTGACCCACTGTAGAAAAAGCCAACCGACGCTTGAGATTATCTTGGGAAAGAGCAATTAAGGATGAAACAATGACCGTAAAAGCCGCAATGGAACAGAGCCAGGTATCCAGGTTTGTGCTATGAATCAGGTCGATTCCAAAGACCCCGGTTATAATCCTCAAATTGCAAAAAACACCAACCTTAACGACGGCTACAGCATGTAAAAGTGCGCTTACCGGAGTAGGAGCTACCATCGCCCCCGGAAGCCAGGAGTGAAACGGCATAAGCCCGGCTTTGGCAAATCCAAAAAGAAACATGAGAGCCAAAATCAGAAGAGTTGAAGGATCTACCGAGCCACCAAAAACCCCCTGACTGGAAAAACTAAGGTCCCCCGTAATCTGCCAGGTTACGATCATGGCAGGTAAAACCAGCCCAATGGATGTTCCCAGCAGGTAACTAAGATACTTACGCCCTCCCCCGCGCCCCTCGTTATCCTGATGGTGAGTCACCAGGGGCCAGGTTGAGAGAGAAAGCATCTCGTAGAACAGGTACAAGGTCAAAAGATTGGCCGAAAACGCCACACCTACCGTAGCAGAGAGGGCCAGAGCAAAACAGCAAAAATAGCGGGTTTGCGCATGCTCTTTGAGGGGGCGCATATAACCAATGGAATACAAAGAAGTCGGCAACCAGAGAAAAACAGCTACAAAAGCAAATAAAAGGCCAAAGGCATCTACCTTGAGGTCCAGGGCAAGTCCGGGAAGAATTTGACAAAGTTTATAGGTATAGGTATTACCCGCCAAAACCCAATCGGCCATCTGTAGCAAAAGAAAAAACTTCAAAGCCCCTGCCAGAAAGGTCCAAAACTCCCTTAAATTAGGACGCCTGGAGCTAAGGGCAATGGGAAAAACAGCCAGGCCTGAGATCAGGATCAAGCTAACGGGAATAAAG
>CAZRLV010000104.1:0-10515 GCA_964600955.1 uncultured bacterium | reverse complement strand
TATGCTGCCAAAGAGTCCTTGATTCTACGTCGTGATACGCATATTGATCAGCTTTATGCCAAGCTTGAGGAGGAGCGTGTCCGTGATATTGTGATGCCCATCGTTTTGGGTGACCAACTTCTGCGTCCAAAGGAAACCGATGTGCAATACTGCATAGATCTTGGGTTGCTCTCAAATACAAAACCGCCCAGGATAGCAAACCCCATCTACCAAGAGATTTTACCTCGTGAACTAAGCTGGCCCACGCAACAGTTTTTGCCCATTGAACCACCGGAATTTCTAACCAAGGGCCAGCTAAATATGGAAAAACTCATGCAAAGATTTGTGGAGTTTTACCGCGAAAACGCCCATGAAGAGTTTTTCTACAAGGAAATCACCCCGCATATCCTCCTTCAGGCCTTTTTGCAGCGTATTATCAACAGCGGGGGTCGCATTGAGCGTGAATACGCCCTGGGGCGCCGCCGCATGGATCTTGGCGTAATCTACGGCAAACAGAAATTTGCCATCGAGATCAAGATCAAGTCCTCAGAGCGAAGCCGAGAGGAGAGCCTGAAGCAAATAGCCTCCTACATGGCTAGCTTGGGACTCAAGCAGGGAGGTTATCTCTGCGTGTTTGACCGTAGTTTTGAAAAAAGCTGGGAAGAGCGTTACAGCTGGAAGCAGTCTAAGCATCAGGGCAAAAAAATTGAGGTTTTGGAGCTATAGGCTGCTAAATCCACAATCCTGGTGGCTTGCTATCCAGTCTGAAGAGGCAAAAAAGGGAATTGAAACAAGCCAGGAAGAAACTGATCAGGGAAAGTGAGAGAGAGCTGAAAAGTCTTTCCAAGCTGCGCAAAAGGAAGTTCGGGCAATTGAGGAATTTCGGGCAGCCTCAAAGCATATCCAATGCGCCAGCGCCTTTGCGGACGGGAAGGCAAAATTCTCCAAGCGTGGGAGGCCATCTATTGATGAATATCCAGATGATTTTGAATGGTTTGTTCATGCCAGACCCGCAATGTCAGTGGATTCGCTTCTAGAGGAGTTGGAACAAAGAGGTTGGTTTGTTCTGGCTACAAATCAATTGAATAGCCAAGCGCTTACCGCGCCCCAAATCCTGGAAACTTATAAGAATCAAATTCAAGTTGAAAAAGGATTCCGGTTTATGAATAACAAAGAATTCCTGACCTCTGCAATCTTTCTCAAGTCACCCAAAAGAATTGAAGCACTGTCGATGATCATGACCCTTTGCCTGCTAGTTTACGCAGCACTGGGGTATAGAATCCGAGCAAAATTGGCAGAAAAAAAGGCTACTTTTCCCAATCAGAAGGGAACGCCAATACAAAACCCAACCACCAGATGGGTCTTTCAGGCATTTCATGGAATCGACGAACTTCTAATGGAGGGCAGGAAGATTATACTCAATTTGATCGAGAGGCAAAATACCCTGCTAACCTTACTAGGAGCGGGATACAGAAAATACCATTTCCCTTAAATTGAGGTGCGGAATGTCAGTCTTACTTGTTAATGATCTATTATTTAACTGTTACGAATCGCCGTAGGGACCCGTATGTACGGTGGTGTGGGGGGGAAAGCCCGTAAGGGCCTACCTATCCCGATTGAAAAGGTCGTAAAGATTTTTTCTTCATTCCTCTGCTTCCTCTGATTCCTTTGCTCCCTCTGATTCTTGGTTTTTGTCATTCTCCGACTTGATCGGGGGATCCATCTTCCTCTTCCCCGTAGGGGGCGGTCCCGACCCAGAATCGACCATTGATTCGGACGAGGCATGCCCCGCCCGTCTTTTCGTAGGGTGTCAGGCATGCCTGACCCGTCTTCGCCGTAGAAGTTTTGGGACCAGACCACTAAAAGGTTGCGGTTTTTACCCAATATTCCTATTATACGTATATAACACGTATAGGGGGTGTGGCGATGCAAAAAAAACTAACCATCACGGTCGACGAGGAAGTTTACGAGGGTCTACACACTGTCATTGGACGTCGAAAAATCTCACGTTTCATTGAGACCTTAGTCAGGCCGCATGTCATTACTCCCAATCTTGAAGAATCCTATCGGAAGTTAGCGGCTGACAACTCCAGGGAAGATGAAGCTTTAGAGTGGAGTGAGGTTTTGCTTGGAGATGGCTTCCATGAAGAGAGGTGAAGTTTGGTGGGTGGAGTTTTCTTCCGCCCCCGGTGGAGAGATTAGAAAACAAAGACCCACAGTCATTGTCAGCAACGATGCCTCAAACAAGCACTTGAACAGGCTACAGGTTGTGCCGCTGTCATCAAAGATTGCCAAGGTCTATCCTTGTGAAGCTATTATAAAAATTAGGGGCAAAGCTCATAAGGCGATGGCGGATCAGATTACGACGGTGAGTAAATCCCGTCTGTCAAACAAGATGGGTAGCCTAAACTCTGAGGATCTTCAAAACGTCGAAAAAATCATTAAAATCCAGCTAAACTTGAGATAAATATTCACCTCCGATCCAAGTTCTATCCCTCTCTTCCCCGTAGGGGGCAAGCACCATCCAGACAATTTGACCACACTCTGCTCAGCCCACCATCGATTTTTGCACGCTACTTTCCTTGAATAATAGGCGGTGGATAATTAGCACCTGACCATTTTTCGACCATTATGTATGGATCCCCCGATCAAGTCGGAGGATGACGCAGTGGGGCGTTATGGCGCTGTGTGGTTGTTGGGGTCAGGCGCTTTGCTGGAGGAAGGATTGCAGGGCTTCAGTTACTAATTTGTTTAGTTTAACTCCCCTTGAGGTTGCCAGGGCGGCTAACTGTCGGTGCAGGTCACTACCCACGCGTACATTAAAGCTACCTTTGAAAGGTTTTTCAGGTTTTCTATTTTGGGACCGACAAAGATCTAGGTATTCTTCCACAGATTCCATAAATGCGGACCGAAGTTCTTTAACATTGGTCCCTTCATAGCTGACAAGCGCCTGTATAAATTCCAGTTTTCCATAGAAAACCCGGTCTTCATCGCTGTAATGCACCGAGCCAAAATACCCGTCATGCTCCATCATGTCATTCATATTAAACCCTGTTTTTCTAAATAATCCTTAATGAACTCCATCTGATACTTTTTGAGAATTTTCCCAGGGTGACCTTTATGTAAGAAACGACGCCTTGATCCCCCGGTCTTTCCCTGTTTAACCTCCTGAAATCCAAACCCTCTCATGAGTGCTAGGAGTTCATCCCATTTAAAGTCCTTGGGCAACAGAAGAAATCTGCTAAAAAGTTTCTGTCTACGACCCATGAAGTAAATCCTACTTTGATTATACGTAAGTAATGCACCAACAGCAACCAGGCGTAGTTACTATGAATCCATGACTTCTGGTTTGAGTGGAAACCTTACAAAAATTCTTATTTTTTGATAGGTTTTGTAGGGTATAATAGCCTCTGCTTAAGCTATGCCTATTTTTTCATTTAGAATTTTATTGAGCCCGGTCGTTCTTTGGGCTTGTTTTCTCTTCCCTGTTCTAGGCAGTTTTTCGTTTTCCCAGATCTCGCGTTTTGAGTTCATTGATGAGCCCAACAGCGGGGTGCAGGAAGTCACCGACGATGATGGGAATGCGGGTCCCACGACCCTGGCTAGTTTTACCTATACGGTAGTTACTACACCGGCGGATGTGGTTTTCATGAATCAAAAAGATGCGAATCCGGCTGCCTTTCAATCCAATGTCATTATCGGTGATCCAGATGAAGGGATTGCCTCGCCTGAAATACCTCTATTTGAGGGGATCACTTTTCTTTACCCCTATGCCAAACACGCGGCAGGCTCCAACGACCCCTGGGTTTTGGGGCCTCTAACCCTCGATGGTTCTACCCCTTTATTATTTAAGGTGGACCAGGGGCCTCCGCGTGCGCCTCTCATCGGAGGATTTATCGCTGAGGGTGGGCGGTCTTTGAATCTGGTGGACCCCAATCTCAAGGCTCATTTTGTTAATTTTTCACCTTCCAATCCAGATGTGGTTTTGGAAATTATTTTTAATCGCCATGATGTGGATTTGACCACTTCTCTTGAGCTTAGCTTTATTGGCACAGTCACGAATAACACAGCACTTTTTGATTCAGAGCCTGGGACAGATCCTGACCCGGACCCTGTGGCCGGGGCAGTAGATCGCCCTGAGAGTCTGGCGGATGTGGTGGCTCAACTGGGTCGAATTCTAAGTGGGGTTCCAGATACTGGCCCCCCGCTTTCTGCGGAAGTTGTAGGTGATGTCACGACCAAAACCGGCCCCTTTCCTATCGATGTGCCTCTTGTCGATGTAGACCCGCCTAGTGCCAGTGACCCACCGGATCTGAGTCCGGCGCAATCTGGACCGGGCCATGGACTTTTTAACCCCATTGGTTTCGATTTTCGCGGGTTATTGCCTGACGGAGACTATGAAATTACGGTGGGTGCCCGCGATGTTTTTAATCAGATCTCTCCGGGGGCGTTTGCGGCTTTTGGCAATCTCAGCAATCCCACCACCGGGGTCCCGGCGCGCATCATTGTTAAAAAAGACACCATTGCCCCCCAGGACATTCTTTTGGAAAAGCCGCGCTCGGTGTTTATTTTTGGCAACACTCCCCCATCCGTGGACCCACCTTTTGAGGACAGTATTTTTATTTTGCGCGGTACGGTAAATGATGAGCGCGGTGATTTTGCAAGGGTGCATATTCTCTCCCAGGATAGCCCGGATTTAGACGGCGCTGTGGATTCTGCCAATCATCAACCCGTGGACGCGCTCTTTGTGACGGACGGATTGACTGGAATTCTTGAGTCCATTGTGGATGCTCAGGCCTGGTCACCTCAGGTGACCGACAGTGGATCACAGGTGGCTTACCGTCTGGGGTTTGCGCCAGAAGATCTTAGCGGAAACATGAATACGGATAATGACGTCGAGCTTTTAATGATCAAGGACTATTTCCCGCCTTCGACCCCGGTTTTTACAAACGTTAAGGATGGGGATGCCATCACCAGCACCCTCTTTACTATTCAGGCTGAAGCCGATAATGATTTGACTCAAAATGCCGAACACGGAAATCTTCTTTTTCAGTTCAGTATTTCATTGGTGACGGCCACTAGCGGGGTTATTCCTTTGCAGAGCGTGGATATTCCTGCTTCCACCAGCTCCTTGGTACCCATCACAGACTCTTTACTCGACGATAGTTTCCTGGCCTTTGATAGGGAGCTCAAAATCCTGGATCCTCAGGGTGTGGAGACCGGGCAGGTGGAAACGGTCAGCTTCCTTGATCGTACGGATGCCTTCAATAACTTGGTCTATGAGAAATTCTTTCTCAATAAGGTGATTAATTTCGGAAATATTCCAGACGGAATCCTGCGTCTTGATCTTTGTCTTTTGGATCAGGTAGGTAATAAAAGCGATCCCTGTACTTCCGTGACTGTTGCCAGAGATACCTCGGGACCGGTGATTGAATTTGACCTTGGAAATTCGGGTCCAGATGACAATTATACGACCGGCTTTCCAACGCTACCCAATTTTGCGGGGGCAGATGATCGGCTTTTTCGCCTCTCTCTGAAATCTCCGGAGTTGACCGTAGACGATGGTCCCGGAGGTAGTTTTCCAGATGCTTCCATTTCCGATCCCCATTTTGAAATTCCTACCCTCTCGGATCCGCAATCCATTGCTTTGGTTCTAAAGGGCAGTTCCGCAGAATCTTTTGGGTTTACCACGCGCATTGATGTTTCCGGAGGACGGATTCCCTCTTTTTCAATTTTTGACACGACCGTCGCCCCGTCAGGTACAGACCTGGACCTGGAGTTTCAAGGGTCGACGGTGACTTTGAATCAGCCCTCTTTTACTCTGGGTTTTAACAGCTCTTTTGAGGTTCGTGTCCCTGTTTTCAATCTACGTCAGGGGCTTGAGGAAACTCTGGAGCTTCGCGCAGTTGATAATCTGGGAAATCAAGGGCCCCCGGCCAGTGTACGCCTGATTCGGGACGTGCAGCCCCCTGGCGGCCCTCAAATCCTGCAACCTGTCGTACCCCCTGGGTTTACTAGACCTCTGATTTATACCAATCAAGACCTTATGGACCTTCGTGGTGTGAGCGAACCTGGAGCAAGAATCCTGGTTTTTCTGCCCCCGGAAAATTCCCCTGCGGGTTTTGATATTGATTCTCAGAGCCGCATCCCTTTGACGAGTCCGGGTAGTCTTCCCATTGTCGGTTCTGATTTTGACTCTCTGAGTCTGGCCTGCGCAGTTTTGAAATGTGCTTTTGTGGATGCCGGCCCTGACGGTGGGTTTCAGCTTCAAGGACTTGATATTTCCACGGTGGCCAGTTCTCTTGCTACGCCGACCACGATCGTTTTGCAGGCCATCGACAGCTTTGACAATACAGATCCTCAAAACTCGGTGGCATTTGTCGAGGTTCACCGCAACACTCTGGAAGTCCCTATTGATCGCCTGTTTGTTTCAGAAGTCCTTGCCGAGGATCAAGTTGAGGTGGAGGTATTTCCAGACTCGCAGGGGGTGAGCCCGGGATCAAGCGTTTATTTTTCTGCGGAGGTTGTAAAATTCAGGCTCGAGACTCTCTTTCCAATGCTGGAGGCCCCGGATCTAGATTTGCGCCAACTCGGAGGAGTGTTTCTGCCGGCTGGAAAACTGGAATCTGTTTTTCCGGCAGCCATTGGAACCTTTGCGTTTAGCTATCATTACCAGGTTCAGCAAAAGATCCTTGATTTTGATGGTCCCGTAGAGTTTCAAATCTCCGGTGGCGAGGACTTTTTCGGTAATCCAGTCACTCCGACCACGGGGGCCATTGCTTTTGTAGTGGATACGGTAGCCCCCAATGAGTTCTCCTCGCAGCCAATCATCATCACCTCGCCTCAGGACTCGGTTTTAATGACAACCTTTGTCTCGGTGAGAATTGATCTGCAAGATGTTTTTAAGGATGAGTCCAGTACCGTATTTGCTTCGGGCGTTGCCACAGATCGACTAAAGATCGATCTTTTTGGCCCCTTGCAGGAGACTCCGGATTCTTTAAATGCCGTGGCATTGGTTACCTTTGCACCGCTAAATCTTAATTTTGATCTGGGGGCAAGTTTAGCCTCTCCCTTGAAGACGGACGGAACCTATCGTCTGGAGTTTCTGGCCGAGGATTTGGCTGGTAATCAATCCCGCTTCCATCGTAGTTTTCTCCTGGATCGGCAAAAGATCGCGGACCCACTCCTTTTTAGCGCACCGGCAAAAGGCGGGTTTATCTCCACCCTGCCTTTTGATCTCTCTTTTGGGTTTTTCAATTCCATGCGGATTGAGGATATTGAGGTCGATCTGGATCGCTCTGATTTTTTGGTTTTGGGTCCCGATCAGCGTGAACTGAGCACAGTACGAACAGTGATTGCGAGTACCAAAACGGTTATACGATCCTTTTTAACAACTTCACTGCCTGCGACAGATGGTTCAAGCGATGGGTTTTATACTTTGGATCTTTCCGTCGTGGATAAAACCGGAAATCTGAGTTTAAAGCGTCACCAATATATTCTTGATTCTTTGGCCCCGCAAGTCACGCAGATTTTTCCCGCCTCGGGGGCTTGTGTAAACCATCTTGATCTGGCGCAATTTGAGATTCAAGACCTTATGACTTTCACTGCGGATATTTCTGGATTGGATCGCGAGCTTTCCTCTATCTCTCTCTTTCTTGAAAAAGCCAGCTTTCCTGGGAATTCAATGGCTGAGGGGACAGAGCTTCCTTCCAGGGTTGATTATCTCTCTGAAGACGGCTCACCTTCCAGCACCGAGAGGGTGGCCATGTTAGTTAGAGGAGGCGAGGGTTTGCCTCAGGGGGGCGCTTTTGATGGAGTCTATCGCATTGAGGCTGAATTCAGGGACCTTGCATCCAATCAGGGGTCGTTTCTCTCCACTTTTCTTTTTGATTCCATTCCTCCGACTTTGGATTTGAGCGGTCTGGGGGATCAGGACTTTCTAACCCACCAGGAGTTTCACCTGCAAGGTTCTATCGCCGATGCAGGTCCCTGCGGATTCTTGAGTGCGGGGCCGGGTGTTTTGGCCACCCAGAGTCTGGAGCTAAGGATTCTGAGTTATGACCCAGACAGCGGTGAGGGCGGGTCTCTTCTGGCGGGTCCAATTTTTCCCACAAGCATTCAGGCCCTGACTCCCGCAAGCTCTGCTTTGAAATCTTCTCAGGGAACATTTCTACTCTCAGGTATTTTTCCAGCGGGTCAGGAACGAGCTCTTTTTCAATGGCGGGTGCGAGATCGCTCTGGAAATCTCTCTCTTATTGAACGTGTCATAAGATTACATGATGGCTTCCCCCCATTGCCAAAGCGTCTAGCTCCGTTGGCGACCACCCGTTTTCGTTCTCAGGATCTTGCGACCTACACCAGTACCCCCATCCATGAACTGCGCTGGGAAGTCCAGCCTCAGGCAAAGTTCTACCGCCTGCATCTTTCGCGCGAAAGCCTGACCCCTTCGGCGCGTACAACGGCTGTGATTCTTCCAGGTACTAGAACCACCTATTCTGTGGATTTTACCCAGGTTCTTTCGGTTGCGGGTCAGGTTGGACTCCTGGATCAGGATCAATTTTTCTGGCTTGTGGAGGCCATTGACGCCGCGGGTTTGGGTTCGGACCCTCTTGAATTGCAGGGGCGTGGTGAAAAACTGGAATTTGATCGACGGGCCGAGCCAACGCTGGCCTCACAATTACGTTTACTTGAATCCAGCGCTGAACTCCCCCTCGATTCTTTAACGAGCTTTGCCACAGGGACGAACACGGCGATTTTATGGCGAGCCCCGGAACCCGTGAGAATTCATGGAACTGAGTCGGCATGGATTGAATATCTTGCAACGGGCCTGCGCCAGGATTTTGAAGGAATGATGGACCTGCCCGTTGAAACCGATGTTTTGCTTTTTAATTTCCCAATGCCTGAAGCTCTTGTGAGCGGGTTCGCCCGACTGCACCTAGAGTTTTTCAAAGATAGGGCGGGCAATGTTCTTGATTCTTTGGTGGTGGGCTTCAAGGTGGATAAAGGGCCGCAATTTGGCGTGAAGTTATTTCAAAACCCTGTGGATCCACTGGCTTTTGGGTTCGTGATGAAGCCCTTGGATTATGACGGCAGGGATGATGCAATCTTGATGGATGCCTCCATTCCCACCCCCCGAGCTTTTTTTACCCAGGCCGGCAGTGCTGAGACGGTATTGGAGCTTGAGCCGTTACGAACGGCGCAAATTGGCTCACAAACCTTTGGTACAGGGTTTTCAGGGGCCTTTCGGGTTGAGTTGAGTCGTATTGGTGATGTCAATCTCAGGTTTCAGGCCCGGGATTTCAGGGGGAATGACTCTGAGCACGAGGTAGAACTGCATGTACGGGTTTCAAGGCCCTATCAATCTCTTCAAAAAATTAAAAGCTCACGCGCCTCTGTTTCATTAACTTCACAAAGTCCCTATCTGGTGGGTAAACGCAAAGATATCGAGTTTTCAGCCCCCATTGAAGAGAAATCGGGTCTGGAGATTTTAGCACTTCGCGATTTTCCGCATCTGTTTCATCCCCGTCGGCAGTTTTTGATCGCAGAGGGTAGAACTCCTATTCAGACAGGCTGCAAAAACCTTGTTTTTATTGAGCTTGGGGATGATGGCACGGTTCTCTTGCCCGACCAAAACCGTCAGTGCAAAGGGGCGCATCTGGAGTATCGGTTAGGCTCTAAGGCAGTCAATCGCATTCTTTTGGTGCGTGATACGCAAGCGCCCACGCTGGAATTGAGTGATGAATTATCGCAAAGAGAGGCGGGCCAGAACCTCATTGAAGTTGAAAGCGTGGATGGTCAAACCGCTGTTTCTGAAGTCATTTTAAAATTCCAGGGGAAGGACTATCCTATGTCAGCCAAAGGTGAGGGGCTTTATTCCACTTCATTGTCGTTGGCTCCCGGAGAGCAGGTGCTTGAGTTTACCGCAGGGGATTTGGCTGGAAACAAGTCTTCAAGTCGCTTTGCATTGCAGGTTTTAAAGCCGTTTGGAATGGAGCGCTGCTCCATTTACCCCAATCCAGTACGTGACTTTGCGCGTTTGGATTGTCGCTTTACAAGGGTACCTCATCGCCTGCATATTCGGCTCTATGACGCTTCTGGAGCTCCCGTAAGAACCTATGATTTTGCGCCGGATTCTATGATTTTGGAGGATCTTGATCTGATGAGTCAATCTTTTGATGAGCTTCAAAACGGGGTTTATTTCCTCCAAATTCGCACCAGCCATGCGGGAATCCGGCTTAAAAAAGTACTCAAATTTGCTCTTTTGCGTTAGATCTTCCAAAAAGAATTCCGTTGGGGCAAAAGTTTCCAGAATCTCTGATTGACTTGGTCTAGACCCTGTGCTAGCATCCATCGCTCACGAATTTGTAACCTTTTTCCGTTGAGGAGGCCTCCTTTTTGTGAAGGAGGGTAAGGAAGCTTTATGCCTACGATAAATCAGTTGATTCGCAAGGGGCGAAAAAAAATTGTTAAAAAGACCAAGTCAGCAGCTCTGCTGAGTTGCCCGCAAAGACGCGGGGTTTGTGTCAGGGTGTCCAC
>CAZRLV010000103.1:0-10550 GCA_964600955.1 uncultured bacterium | reverse complement strand
ATCTGCACCATAGGGTACCCGTGGCACATGGAGGCAAACACCATCCAGACAATTTAGTGACTTTATGTTCCTCCCATCATCGATTTTTACATGAAAATTTTAGTCAGAAGTTTTAGCCGGCCCAAGTATCGATTACTGTCGCGGTAGAAATGCCGGTTTCCTAAGACCCCCGCACAGATCCCAGCGTGAGGGACATCGAAGAACCATAAATCCATGCGAATTTGGTTTCAATCGGTGAAATTCGGTGGACCTTGGGATACACTCTAGATGGCTTCCCAGATGGATGCGCCCAAAGGAGAGTTCAAAATGAGAATACTAAACCTAAAAATTAGTGGTTATCGCTCTTTGAAAGAAGTCGCTTGGGAACCCGGTTGTCTTAATATTTTGATTGGCCCCAATGGTGCAGGTAAATCAAATCTTTTGCGCATTTTAGAAATGATCTCTATCTCGGCCCAGGGGCGGCTTGGGAAATATGTTCAAAAATCTGGTGGAATGGGTCCGCGTGTTTGGGATGGGGTTGTCGATGAAATAAAGTTTCAAGTTAAAACGACCCCGATTGATAAGCATCGAGATGTTAAGAAGGACAGTCTAACCTACAAGATGAATCTGAGCCGTATCGGAAACGGAAGCACCTACAAAATTAACCATGAGTTACTTGGGAATTATTCCCGAGTGGATCGGGGGGAACACGCCGAACCATTTAAATTGCTTGAACGTAACTTTGCTAGGTCTGTTATTTTTAATGAAGACGAACGGTCTTTGCTTGCCCCTGAGGAGAGCATCTCTGAAGCAGAATCTTTGTTGAGTTTGACTACCCCCTTCATGCAAAATCGGTTTATTCAACCCTTCCATACATTCTTGGCTAACTGGACGGTCTACCATGATCTGCCTGTAAATCTGAGTGCCCCCATTCGCCAAGCGACCATTGCCCGTCATGAAACTAGGGTTGAGCCCGATGGACAGAATTTAATTAACGTCCTCCATACTTTGTATACCAGTGATCGGGATTTTAAGAATGACATCGATTTAGCCATGCGTGCAGCTTTTGGGGATGATTTTGAGGAGCTTGTATTTCCACCGGCAGCCGATCAACTCATTCAGCTTAGGGTACGATGGAAAACCCTACGGCGTGAGCAATCGGCAGCTGATCTATCGGATGGAACTCTACGGTTTCTACTTTTGTTAACTATTCTCTCTTCTCCAAACCCAGCACCTCTTATTGCTATCGATGAACCGGAAACGGGCCTGCATCCTGCCATGCTACCCATTGTCGCTGAATATGCCATGGATGCCTCCGAGAGAACTCAGGTGATTTTGACAACACATTCTCCCCAATTTTTGGACGCCTTCAAGGGAAAGACTCCAAGGACAACCGTGGTTAAGTGGTCAGATGGCGAAACTATCTTGAAAAATATTGATGGGGAACAGTTGGCTCAATGGCTGAAGGAATACTCCTTGGGTTCACTGTTTCGCTCTGGCGAGCTTGAAAATGGACTCATGGACCTTGATGGCGCCCCAGATTCTACTGAGGAAGATAAAAAATGAAATTTGTCTTGTTCGTCGAGGGACATACTGAAAACAATGTCATCCCAGAATTTCTGAAACGATGGCTAGACCCAAAAATCTCAAAGCCAGTTGGAATTATACCCGTACGCTTTGAGGGTTGGGCTGAGCTTGTAAAGGATTCACCCATCAAAGCGAATTTTTACCTAGCAAAGAAGGATGTTATCGCCGTTTTTTCCTTACTTGATCTTTACGGTCCAACCTTTTTTCCCGACCATAAAAAAACGTCAAAACAACGGTATGAATGGGCAAAAAAGGATTTGGAGGCCAAAGTTGGCTCCGATCGCTTTTTTCAATTCTTCGCCGTTCACGAAGTGGAAGCGTGGCTTCTTTCCGACCCCACTATTTTTCCAAACTTCATCACGCCGGCGATAAAGAAGATATCAAAGTCACCGGAAGCCATTAACAGTGTTTCACCACCGGCAGCAAGGCTCGATGAAATTTACAAAAAGGAGACAAAGAAAGGATATAAAAAAATCGTAAATGGAGTGGATCTTTTTTCGAGACTTGACCCAAATTTAGCTTACGAAAAATGCCCTTATCTGAAGCAACTCTTAGATAAAATGCTGGAGATGGCCAAGGCTAGCCAATAGTGATTGACCCAAAAATCCTGGAGCGGGCAACCCCAAAGCTTTCAAGAGATTTTAATAGGATAGCCCTGGCCTTAGAGTGCCGGAACTTTCACTGATTTTATCTTGATCTCGGATTCGGGGAAAAGTCAGGTGCATAAGGCTCTTTCTACGCCTCATGACCCGTCCATTGGTGTCCTTTCCAGGATTCACAATAATCACTACCGTAATGTACAGCATTTGGTGGAGAGGGCCTTTATTCTTAGAAATGAAACTCTTCCTAGCTGCCTAATCCGTCAGAAATAGTGCTCCTGAGAGGCAGGTTGCTACGCAGTCTCCACATCCCGTACACTTGTCCTGAATCTTGGAGCTATGGGCTGTGATTTTGACACCGGGTTCGTGATTTCTTCCGGTGCGTTCAATAGCCCCTGGCTTTTGGCAGACTTCGATACATCGATCACAATGTACGCAAATACTCTGGTTATAACCGATATATCCAAAATCGGCACTCTCGAGATCTTCTGACTGGATGCTGGGTTGAAAGCGAGGGTTCTTGACTCCCAGTGACCGGGCCAGTTCCATTACCTTGCAGTGAGGATCATCGCAGGAGCCGTGATCGGTCAGGATCATCTCCATGATGGCTTTTCTGGTGTTAATGAGGTCAGGATCGCTTACCCTGACTCGCATGCCAGCGGTTGCGATGGTGTCGCAGGCCGACACCAGCTTGGTTCTACCGTCTACGCGAACCACACAGAGGCGACAGGCTGAACTCCCCTGGTTTGGCCCGGCACTGCACCAGGTCGGTAAAAACCCCCCAGACCCACGAATAATCTGAAGCAGGGTACGTCCTTCACGGACCTTGATCATTCTTCCATCAATCTCGATCTCAATTTTTTTCATGTTTGGCCCCTCCTTCCTAGTTCTGCCCTAAACGGCATTGTCTGGCGTTTTGGCCTTGCAGGTGAAGCTCAATCTCCCCTGGCCAATGGGTCATAATGGACTGGAGAGCCGTGGCAGATGAGAGTCCTAGTCCGCAGGCAGAACTGAGGCTGACGACTTGCATGAGTTCCTTTATGGTGGAGAATTCCTCACGGGAGCACTTTCCCTGGGACAGTTTCTTCCATAAATGGCTTAGATTGCGTGTTCCCAGTCGGCAGGGTGTGCAATGCCCACAGGATTCCTCTGCCATGAAATGGATGCTCTTCAAGGCCTCCGCGACCATGCAGCAGGGTCGCGTATAGACCTTAAGGGCGGCGGTTCCCAGGAAGGCCCCTACCCCACTCAGTTTTTCTGACTCGAATTCCATTTTCGACAGAGAGGTCGGTAAAAATGCTCCACTGCCGCCTCCAACCTGCAACCCCATCAAGGCCTGTCCATTAAGCATTCCCTTGCCCGCAGCAATAATCGATTCTATGGGTGTACCGGGTTCAATTTCGTAGACACCGGGGCTGTTTACCTTACCTGAGAGGCTGACAAGAGTTTTACCCCTGCGTGTGTCACCCTTCCAGGATTTCAAGTCATGTACCAGGAGTGGAATCCAGCTCAGGGTTTCCAGATTATGAATCAGGGTCGGCTGGTTGAATAGCCCCACTTCAGTCGGAAAAGGCGGACGCCGGCGTGGTTCTCCACGGCGCGACTCCAGGAAATTGAGCAGGGCTGTTTCCTCTCCAGAAATATAAAGACCGGAACCTTCAATAATTTCCATATCCGGCTTGAAGGAAGCCAGGGAGAAGGCCTTCTCAAGGGCAGGAGTAAGACTGGCGCGCCCTTCCTCAAATTCTGGAGGGATAACCACATAGACTTTTTTTGCGCCAATGGCCAATGCGCTCAAAACGATTCCTTCTGCGGCAACTTCTGGGTAATTTTTCATAAGGTAGCGATCCTTAAACGTGGAACGTTCGCCTTCCTGGGCGTTCACGACAAGATAGCGTGGTCCAGAGTTGGAGAGCAGGGATTCCCATTTACCCCAGACCGGGAATTGAGCCCCTCCTCGTCCTTTAAGACCTGATTTCCTTAAACTCTGAAAGACTCTGCCTTTGATATCCTCTGAATTAGAACGCAATAGGCTAAAGGCATTTTCTCGCGAGTATTTCTCAAGCGTTGGACAGGCTCCACTGCTAAAATGTAGCCACTCTTTATCGGATCCCTGCGGGCGCTCCTCGTAAAAAGACCCCAAGGCTTTGTAAGGAGGCAAGTCAGGAGCCAGGGTATTGGGTAGGGTAGGAGATTCCAGCAGAACTGACGGTGATAGCCTGTCCTCAGGGATGGATGGGCTGGTTTGAGGGGCTGGTAGGTTAAGAAAAGTCCTGGACAAAGCGTCAGCAATGATGCGATTGGGGACGCGGGTTATCACCGGAAGCCAACGGTCCAGTGCTGGTGTCAGGAGGTTCATGACCAGAATCCCAAACATTTCACAGCCAGGAATCTGGGTGTATTTGCGTCCCAGGACACCGATCAGTCCTGCCAGAGTACCAAAGACGATTCCCCCGCCCCGGGTGCGCGGCGTAGTGACTGGGTCAGTTGCAAAAAACAAAGCACAGAGCAAGGTCGAGCCTCCTAGAAGATAGAGCAGAGGGTTTTCGACCCAGGGGGCGTGTCCCACGGTTTCAATCGGTGTGGGAAGAATAGCTACCCAAAGTGGGACGCATAAAATCATGCTTATAGCAGCCTCACGCTTGATCACCACATAGCGCAGTAAAAGGATGCCGCAAGCCAGCAAAATGAAGGCACTGGTCTCTCCTATAGCTCCATCTGTAAAGCCCAGTAAGGCTTGAAACATATCGGGGCGATAAATCCCCCCCTCATCCTTAAAAAGCACACTGGCCCCGGAGACCAAATCAACGCTACGCGAAGACTCCTGCAGGATGGGGTCAATCCATTCAAGAATCGCTATAAAACTTCTACCCAGAATTGCTGGGTTTATAAGATTACGTCCCAGTCTACTAAAGGCCCACCTCCCTGGAATTTCAGCTACCAATCCTCCTGCTATGATTGCATAGATTGGCGTAGCCTCCTGCAAGGTGAGACCGATGAGCATACCTGTAATCAGGGTAGAGGGGTTTAGAAAATTCGCGGGTTCTCTAGCCAGCTTGCGCGATAGATAGTTTGCCAAGACACAGGACAGGATTGCGGTGAAAAGCAAAAGGGCCGCATGGGGTCCAAAACGATAGATCCCAAATGCACAGGGTAGAACTAGAAGGATGACTACGCACCAGCGTGCCCCGAGTCGTCTGCGTGTTTCTCTAAATAGGCCGTCATCCAGCTTATACCAAATATTTTCAATCATGGGGACAGTCCCTTCTCTTCCTGGCCGAACAGAGATGGCCAACGGTTCAAGTGATTTTCTGCATCAGAGCGCCAGTCTAAGGTCTCAGCGGGGGTATGACAGTCCGAACAGTCGCCTAGCAGGTCTTGGTGACAGACGGCGCAGGCACCTGGACGGATTTTGCCTAGCAGTGCATGTTGAGACCTTGCCCGGGAGTCGCGATAAGGCCTAACGAAGCCCTCAGTATGAGAATCTGGCGCCCTTTCATGACAGGATCGGCAGGACTTGGGACTGTGACAGGTAAAGCATTTACCTCCAGGTTCTCCCTCAATTCTTCCATGTGTAAATCTACGAAAAGATGCGGTGTGAAACTGAGGTTGAATCCAGCTATCAGACGGCTGGTCCGCATTGGCACTATGACACTCAACGCAGCGTCCTTCAGTCCATTGGGAACGGGCATACTTCTGTCCTGCGTGGGTCAGGGACTGACTGTCAGCATGAAACCAATGCACAAGAGAACCCAGGAGGATCAGCGAGGAAAAACCCCCTAAAATTCTCAGGATTTGACGGGAACTCATGAGCGGCCTCCTGAACTTGCGCAACGAAATCCGAGGCTAAAGGAGCGAAAATCAGGGTTACGACTGATGCTTGAACTCCCGCATACTTCACTGGGGTTACTCTTGGAGCTGCCCCCGGAGGTTTTTCCATCCTGGGTCCATTCAGCCACATTTCCCGCCATATTTTGGCATCCATAGGGAGAAGCTCCTGCAGGGAAAGAAGTTGTGGGGGCGCTATAGATATAACCATCTTTTTCACCCCATTTTTCTCCACCTGTATTGGATTTTTTATAGTTCCAGACGTTTCCCCAGGGCCAAAGGTTACCTGCGGGACCTCTAGAGGCTTTTTCCCACTCGATCTGCGTGGGCAGCCTTTTTCCTGCCCAGCGCGCATAGGCATAGGCATCCCACCAGTCCACTCCCACCACGGGATGGTCATCTTTTCTAAAGGTATCGAGTTGAAATGGGGCCAATTTATGAGCCACGGAACTCAGAAAGAGTCGGGGCCTGAATTCCTTGAAATAGCGAGGGGTATGATCTTTGCTCTGCGGTTCTTGGGGGTGACAAAATTCGTGGGATTCTGAGGCTAGATCCTTCAGAAATCGTTTGTACTGGGCATTACTAACTTCAGTTATATCAATTTTGTAGTCTGGATTTGATTTTTTTTGTTTTTCGGGTCCTGAGAGAAATTCTCCACCTGGAACTGTAACCATGGGTATCATGTCGCGGATGATTCCAGGCAAGTCTGGATTAAGGTGTCCCCAGGGAGCTTTTTGATTTTCCTGATTTGGTTTTTTCCTTGAGTGTTTTTCACTGACCTCAGGTAGAGCTGGTTCCTGAATTTTCTGAGCCAGATCCTTCCACCCGCTGCTGCGTGTAATTTTTCCCTGATGATCAACAAACAAGCCTTCGGTGTCCTCTAGAGTTTCGACCCAGGCCAGGGCTTTTTGAGCTCCCATGACGAAAGCTGCAGTGGCAAAGGCATCGGCTCGCACAGGGTCTTTGCAAAGAATAGTCACACTCTGAGCCTTCTGGGCCGGGAAACCATTGGCTGGGTCCAGGATATGACCGTAGCGTTTTCCATGGCGCAGAATGAAGCGTTGGCTGTCAGCCGAAGTGGCCACAGCGATATTCCCTGCCAGAAATTTGTCCAGCCTGGATCGTTTCCAGCGAGGATGACCGATCTCTACCACCCAGGGGCCAGAATATTTTTGTCCCAGGAGGAAGAGGTCGCCCCCGGCGCTAACGGCGGCATTTTTTATGCCGGAATTTTGAAAAGACTGGATAATTTTTTTTGCTGCATAGCCCTTACCAATGGCTCCTAGATTGACCTTCATGCCTTTCACGGGAAGGAAGGCTGTGCGTTTTTCAGAGTCAAGCTGAAGTTTTCTGGCATCGACCAGACGAAGCGCGCGATCCAAATCAGCTCTCAGAGGTAAGGGGGCTGCTGGGTCCTTAAAGGGCCAGAGATCCCAAAGAGGACCAATGGTGATGTCAAACTTGCCCTGAGTTTGTTTATGTAGATCTTTTGCCAAGGAGAGTAGCTCAAAAGTGGGAGTGGAAACGGACACCGGCGAGACACCGGCTCTGGCGTTGAGAAGGTAGATTTCACTTCCCGGTTTCCAGGAGCTGATTATGGACTCAAGCGATTTCAGGTCAACTATGGTTTTTTGAATAAGGTTGAGGGCCAGTTTCAGTGGAGAGTCTATTTTGATCACAAACACGGAACCCATGGCAGGAATTTCACAGTGCACGAGTCCCTCCGAGGTGACACGCGTTGCGGGGCGAAGATTTGGATTTGTGTTTGACTGCTGCGCAGCATTTTTCATGGTATTGGCTTCGATTTTTTCTCTGGCGGATTTCTGGAACCATCCAAAAGCCAATACAATTGCCAGAGTGATTAGAAAAAAGAGCCAAGGTCGAGTCGTTGGATTTGGATTCATGGACGTTCCCCCAGTCCCAGGACACAGCGAAACCCCAGGTCATTAAACCATTCATTTGGATTTTGAGCACCGCGCTTGGAGCTGCGCGAGGTGTCTTGATGCATGGCAGCGAAAGAGGCGCTGCGAACGACCTTGCGAGTGCTGCGCTCATTGCCGGGAGCCGTATTGGTTTTTTGATATTGATCCTCAGGAGGGCTATGATCCCGGGGGCCCCGAGGATTCTGAATAAACGCCTGCTTGGAAAGAGTTCTGTATTGGTAGCGATCATACCAATCCGCGATCCACTCCCTTACATTGCCTGCCATATTTAGAACTCCGAAAGCAGATTTGTCCTGACTTTGGTAGACCGGCATGGGTCCCTGCTCCAAGGTTCTACCCGTTACCGGGGGCTTTGGATTCCAAGTCTCTCCAAAAGGGAAAGTTTTTCCCCCGGTTGCAATTTCCCATTCAGCTTCGGTAGGGAGTCTGCGTTTTACGAAGCGTGCATAGGATCGAGCGTCTTTATGGCTGACAAAGCGTACGGGAAGATTCTCTCCTCCCTGTGGATACCCCTGTCGCCAGGGTCCCTGAGGACGGTAACCACTTGAGGCAACAAACTTCTCAAACTGTTTATTGGAAACCTCGCGTCGATCCATAAGAAATGAACCTATACGCACCATGATTTGCGGTTTTTCATCATAGCGCCCACTTTCACTCCCAATAGGATAGATTCCCCCTGGAATTCTAACCATCTCAGCCCCGTCCAAAGTGGAGCGATAGGATTGATCATCCACAGAAATAATCCCCAAAGGCAGGTTCTCAGCAGGAACAGGAGTAAAACTAAGACAAAGCAGGATAAATATATGCGAGGTGAGGTTTTGTCTCTGTGGTAAAACCCCTGGATTCTGAATCAAGTTCAGGATGACGCGGTGTAGGTTCAGGATGACGCGGTAGAAACTGCCGCCCCCGTCGAAATGCCGGACTTGATCCGGTATCCATCTTTTTTTCGATTTCATCTTTCCTCTTATGCCCATCCCTCGGCTTCTGAAATTCTTGACTCCTTGATTTTCGTCATCCTCCGACTTGATCGGGGGATCCATCCTTTCTTCATTCCATTGACTCCCCTTCTTCTTCACTGAATCGCCTCCATGAAATGAACCAGATCTTCCACCTGTATTGGAGTGAGCTGAGAGGTTCCGCCATGGGAATCCAGAATCTGATTTGCTGGGTCCAGATCACCGCGCTCAGTTCTTTCCCTGACCTCATTGAATCCGATCTCTTTGCGTCCGGGCCTGACTTCCTCGGTTCCCTGAAGGATGGGGTAGGTGTAGGTTCTCAGGGCCTGATGTTCGGGTGTGCAGATCACCTCGCGTAGGGATTTTGCCTGTCCGTGATGCAAAAAAACAGGTGGACGATCGAAAATACCTCTTAGCTGCATGGTGGTGAAGCTGCCTTCCCTTTCCTCAACCCTGCCGCGATCTCCCGGGTCTAGATCAAACTCGCGTCCATTGGCAACTTCCATGGCATGCACACTCACTAATGTATAAGATGCATCCCTTCTTGATATGGAGGTGAGGGTGGGTAGTGCCCTTCGTTCATTATGGGTGAGTATAGGATCTTTGCTGGTAAAATCCGGGGCTTGATGGCAAACACCACACATCACTGCAGCCGAGTTAAAAAGCCTGGCCCCACGTTTCACGGACGGATGTTCCTGATCCATGGGGTTGGGCACCAGATGAGGCGTGTTTCCAAGCCAGGCACCCACATAGCGGTATAAGTCGGCCAGGCTATGGGCCTCTCCAAAAGCAGACATGGACTGCCTGCGCATGAATTCATTGCGTCTCTCTTCAAGATCATAGCCCATGGACCCGAGTTTGCGTACCTCGACGCGTTCTTTGAGTTCCTCGTGAAGAATGCGACGGTCTTTTTCAGGCACTGGGGAGCTGATGGAGCTGAAGTCTCCGGTCCATACCGGACGATCAAAATCAATCGAGCTAGCCGGCTCATTGATGTCAGCCCCCTGCCCTTCTCCAATCATATGAGTCCCCTCAAAATAATAGGGTTGGATAGTAAAAACATTTCTCATTTGAGGGATTCCTAGTGTGCCCCCTGGAGTCAGGTGTCCGAAATGATCTTGTCCAACGGTCTCAGCAGCACCCCATCCGCGCCCGTCTCCAGTGTCACGATAATGACAATGCAGACAAGAGGTGTCTCCATCCGAGGTAAAGATAGAACTGTGAACCACCAGCTCTCCCTTCTCGGCGTCTGTGTCGAGAGCTGGACGTGTGAGATTACCGACCACGATATCCTCACGCTTACCTGTTTTGAGATGAATGACCGAGACGGTTTCGGAGAGCTGGTTAGCAGCAAGCAATAGTCCCTCTGAAGGGCTTCCATGGATGCCCAGGGCCAGGCCTACGGGTCTGATTCCAGTGTCGAATTTGCGCAAGGGTTCCAAAAGGTCGGAGGTTTCTATTGCATCCCAGTGGATTTTCCATTCAACAACCTCGAAGGTGCCTGCCATAGAGACATAGAGCCGATCTCCATCCACAACCCCCCATTCGGGAAAAGCCCCGTGAACGCGCTGAAGTTCCGGTGGAATATCCCCTTTGATATCGCCGGTTGTGGCTTCAGCAGTGTCAGAAGTATAGCGAACCCAGTCGCGATGAGCTTC
>CAZRLV010000102.1:0-10665 GCA_964600955.1 uncultured bacterium | reverse complement strand
AAACCTATCTGCTTAAGGTATTCGGACTTACATAAATTTAGATGCAATCGCCCTGGGGGGCAGGGGGCTTGTCTTTTTCAGAAACAGGGTCCTGTTTCCATTTAAATAGTATTGCTTGAAATCATTCAAAATATCGCTGTGGTCAAATACCAAGTATGGTAAATCCTCAAGTGAAAACCAGTGAGCCTCCAGGGCGTCATCCTGCCCCTCAGGGACTCCTGTCGCCGTGGCTATGAAAACGGTTGAAATGCTGTGCAGTCTTCGATCTCGACAAGGGTCGGAATAGGAATGAAACTGACACTGTAATTTACAGTCCAGACTGGTTTCTTCTTTGGCCTCGCGCACTGCCGCTTGCTCCAGGGACTCACCGTAATCAACAAAACCTCCAGGGAGTGCCCATCCATGAGGCTCATTTTTTCTTTTTATCAAAACCAGCTTTTGGGTCTTTGCGTCCCAGAGGATAATATCCACAGTCGGAACCGGGTTTTTCCATTTGTTTTCAGATTTCGATACCATGTTTATCAAGCCTGGAATAGAGTTTTCTTCTTGTGATTTTTAGGATTTTTGCGGCATTGGTTTTATTGCCATCCGATTCAGAAATGGCTTTTAAAATGATTTCTCTCTCAAGGTCTGATAAGGATTTACCTTCCCTTAGTTGACGAAAGGCTATGTCCGAAAGTGGGGTGTCCTTTTTGGGGGTTAGCCCTGAAATCTGCTGAGGTAGGTCATAAATATCAAGTTCCCGGGTATCTCCGAGAATAACGCAGCGATGGACAATATTCTCGAGTTCTCTTACATTTCCGAGCCAGTGATATGCGCCCAGGACATTCAAAAAATCCTCGGTGACTTTCATCTCCTCGGTGCTGTGTTTCTCTAGAAAGTGTTTAACCAGGATAGGTAGATCTTCCAAGCGATCTCTCAGAGCTGGAACATGAATTTCAAGGGTATTTAGACGATAATAAAGGTCTTCTCTGAAACGCCCTTCTTCGCAGATTTTCAGCACATCACGGTTGGTTGCCGCAAGAACCCGGCAGTCTACACGAATGGATTGATTGCTCCCTATGGGGAGAATCGTAAAGTCCTGGAGAACCCTTAAAAGCTTGGCTTGGAAATTGAGCGGCATCTCTGAAATCTCATCCATGAAAAGTGTACCCTGATTAGAGGCAAGAAATTTTCCAGGGTAGTCATTATCGGCTCCGGTAAACCCCCCTTTTCTATAGCCGAATAGCTCAGATTCAATTAAATTTTCAGGGATTGCTGCCATATTTATGGCTAGAAACGGCTCCGGGCTTCTTTGGGATTGAAAATGTAGCTGGCGGGCCACCAACTCCTTTCCTACACCGCTTTCTCCATGGATTAGGACCGTGGCATCCGATTTGCCAATTTTACGGATTTGCTCTCGTAGTTTGCGCATGGGCTGAGACTCTCCCAGAAGATCATAGCCGCTGGGAATCTTGCCTTTTTTTCTCGCTTTGCGCTTCCCCCCTAATTCTTTGAGTTTTAACTCCAGTTCCTCAATCTCAAAGGGCTTGGCAATATACTCTCCGGCCCCCCTCTTCATGGCGTCCACAGCCATGGGAATTGAAGCGTAGGCGGTCATTAGTATGATTTTGGCCTCGGGCCTCAGTTCGCGGATGCGGTCAATCATCTCTAGACCATCTACATTTGGCATTTTGAAGTCTGTAATGACAATGTCAAAGGGGCTTTTTTGCAGAACATTCATTGCGGTAACCGGATTGGTAAAGGATTCTGTGTCGTACCCCCTCTTATTCAGAAGATTTTTCAGGGACTCGCCCAAAAGTTGCTCATCATCAATTCGCGTCATTACTATGTCTCCATCCCGGCCTGCGGTCCAGTCCACTTTCCTGGGATGTGTTAACCGCAGCTCATCTTACCCCTCTGGCTTTGACTTTGAAAGCTCTAGTCCTATAGTCTTACGTGGAGGTGAATCGCATGGATCCATTTATTCAAGGCCTTTATCAGTCCGCTGCCAGTAAGAAAAAGAATATCATTCTTCCCGAGGCCTCTGACCCTCGAGTTCTTGAGGCTGCTGAAATACTCCTTTCACAGGGACTTTGCAAGGTATCTCTTATCGGAGAGCCAGACGATTGTCGTAAGAGCGGGCTTAAACTCAAAGATGCTAAGTTTTTCGTTCCAGGTGATACAGCTCTGACTAAGGAATTTACGGGGATCTATTATGGTTTGCGAAAGGAGAAAGGCCTTTCTTGGACTGAGGCAAAGCGTAGTGTCAAAAACCCCCTCACCCTGGCCGCACTGCTACTTAAGACGGGAAGGGTTGACGGGATGGTTGCCGGATCCATGGCCTCTACTTCAGATGTTTTGCGTTCTGGGCTTCAAATTATCGGAACAGCGCCGGGCTCCCGTACGGTTTCCTCGTTTTTCATCATGATCGTTCCTGACGCTCAACTGGGTGAAGGTGGGCTTTTGTTTTTCGCGGACTGTGGCGTAATTCCGAGTCCTACACCCATTCAATTAGCTGACATTGTCATGGACACAGCGATGAATTTTCGCAGGTTAGTCTCCAAGGAACCTCGTGTGGCAATGCTGAGTTTTTCAACTAAAGGTTCAGCCAGTCATCCAGATGTAGATCGGGTTACAGAAGCGTATAAGAACGTCTGTAATCGATCAAGTCTTGATTTTTCAGTCGATGGTGAGTTGCAGGTGGATGCGGCTCTTGTACCTGCAGTGTTTTCAAAGAAGGCACCGGACTCGTCAATTAAGGGTCAGGCCAATATTTTGGTATTCCCTGATCTCAGCTCCGGAAATATTGCCTATAAATTGGTACAGCGCTTTGCCGGAGCACAGGCTTATGGGCCAATTATCCAAGGATTAGCCAGTCCCATCAATGATTTGTCACGGGGCTGTAGTGTCCAGGATATTGTCAACGTCAGTGTAATTACAGCTGTGCAGGCGACATAAATGTCCACTTCCCCCCTTCTCAAGCATGAGGAACGTATTTTTAAACTATTTACCTATGACCGTAGCTTTGTAGAGTGGAAATCCAAGCGAGGCATGCAAAAAGGTGAGGCTCACTACAAAAAGTCACTGGCCTTGTGTAGACAGCAGAGTTCCGAGGCATATTTCCCCCTTCTTTGCGTTATCTACAAATGGATTGAGGACGCTTATCGAGACTATGGCCTGCGTTTGGCTCATAGATATCTTGAGTTAAAACCTATTTCATTGGATGAATTTATGGATGCTGAAAATACATGGAGGGCCTACCAGTTTCAGCCCCAGGGAGAATTCCATGGGGTTCTCGCTCCTATTCCGGGCGGCTACTATCGATTTTTTGAATACAATATTCTGCTCGAACCTATTGGAAGCCATGTTGTCCTAAATTTTGGCGGAATGCCCTATAGCCTAAGTCATACGTTGATTCACTATTTATCGCATACCTATTTTTCCAGCTTTCGTAACCTGCAAGGTCCAATTCAAATCCCATGCTGACCACATCGTTTACAAAAAAGGGAAAGAAGCTTGTTTGTAATTTTCACCACAGTGAACATCGTTTCCAGGATTTTAAAAGCTTTTTTACATTTGCGTGCGATCTTGCACGAAAAAAGAAGGTCAGAATTCTCGAGGTGATTCATGGAAAGGGCCGCGACCCCAACGGACTTCCCTATTTGGGGGATCTTATTGTTGAAAAGGCTTCAAAACTTGACAGTATTGTACGTCTTGAGCGTGACGCGTTTAATTCAGGTGTTCTTCGAATTCATCTGTCCAAAGACCTGCCTGCGCAGCCCAGAGATGGGGTGGATTTTAAAAAAGGTCTTACTGGATTGCTTCGTGAACTTAAGGCAGATGAAGACAAGACTCAAGTCAAATATACTCCAAAGGCTCCTGCAGAAGGTCCACAGACTCCACCCCCTGATTTTATACTTGATCTTTTTAGACGATTAGAAACTGAGTGGGATGAAAAAGTGGTTATTGATGTACTTGACACCTGCAGGTTGCAAAAAAGCTATGCACTGACGCGCTTAGTGCTGGATCATATAGCAGTATTTCGAGTCTTTTACTCCTCGGAATTTGAGGAGTATTTGAGAAATCGATGAGAGTCTAGGGATTCAAGCAAGTCGTTCAGTCAGGGCTGCAGACTCTGTGGAGAGCCCAACCGCTCCTGTTGGAGAAAGGATGGCTTCGCGTCGAAGGATCAAACTGCGTTTTTTTCTAAAAGAAAAGAGCGAAAGTTCTTTGAGTTCCTGCTCTATACTACGCAATTGATTCAGGTCATCAACTTTGCATTGATAGGCCCACTCCCTTCTACGAGCTTCATCTAGTTCAAGGCTCAGCTTCTCTCTTTGTCTTACAGTGTCCGTCAGGGTGTCTTGCACCTGTTGTAAGTCTTCGGTGGCTTGGCGATGCTCAAGCAGCGGAACCATGGAATCAAGCCTTGTTTGAAGACACCTGGCGGCTTCACTTAAGGAGTTGACTTGAGTTTTTAGGTGGTCATTATTGTCTCGCAGACGTTTTTTTTCATCCAGAAGATCATTGAGAACTCTTTCGTTAAGAATATTATAGGCTTCGCGGCATGAGGATTCACTGACTTCAGATCGACTCTCCTCGTTGCCTGAAAGTTCTCCAGAGATTAAGGCTTGCACATGTTTTTCGGAATAAAAGTTCTTATTTCCCACGCGTTTAACAGGATGGATTTTCTTGCTATATCTCTGATAAAAGGCCTGACGACTTTTAACCTTGAGAACCTTGAGTCTCTCGATCATTTCTTTCATGGTAAGTAATCCGGATTCCATAGTCACCTCCGCTGTCTGACAATGTAAAGTGGACAGTGTCGGACAAAGTCCCTTCCCTCGGAAAATCAATCAATCGTTGAATTAACGGATTCAATCATACAAAAAATCATTATAACGTATAGTTTTTGTATGATTCAACGCATTTTTCTGCAATTTGGATCTTTTCAATCTGTTCTGTAAGTCTTATGATTTAAAACGGGCGCACAATAAAATAAGAAATCTATGTTCTGGGACGGGAGCAACATTCTGGGCATGGATTAATAATTCCGGGACAAGCTGGGACACCTTTTTCGCAGTACAAAATAAGACCTCGGAGTACCTCATTGGCCCACTCCACGCAGCACTATACCAAGCCCTGGTTTTCCCTGCGCTTTTGAATGGCAATTGGAGCGATTGCCAAAAAAAAAGAGAGCGGGTTTTCTGCGTAAAACTCCTTTTTATTAGGTTCTGATGTGCCGACAACGAGCTTAATAAAGGGTTTTATGGCGAAACCTTAAACTGTACCGCTGCGCAGCGGGGGCGATATATATGGTTAAAAAGTGCTTTGCGGCATTTTGTCTTGCTTTTTTAATTTCAGCTTTCCTTATCTCTGGATGCGGTGGGGGCGGAGGAGTTGGAGGGGGTACGGCTCAGACACCGACCCCAACCACACCTACAGCACCTATTACACCGCCCACCACTCCTCCCACAACCCCTCCAACCACCCCACCTCCCGGGGATCCTTCAACGCCAACTTTTGTTTTTGAGGATATTTTTGCTGATCTCATCCAAGCCCCTTTTGCAGTTTCAATTACGCCAGATTCAGCCTCGCTGATCGATCCTTCTCAGACTCTGTCATTTCATACGAACAAGTCTGGGAATATCCTCTATTCATTCAATAGTGGACCGACACAGCAGGCCACGAACCTCCAAGCCATAGTGGAGCAAGAATCTAGCGTTGCCAATGCTTTTGAGGTTTCGATTCCGGCTAGTGAGTTGCCACAGGCGGGAACTACTGGAATTTTAACCGTTCGATACCAGGCCATTAATTCAGAAACCCTTGAAAAAACCGAGGTGCAAATCGCCACTTTCACGGTGAGTAGTTCGGGGGTTACCCAGGCAAGTACCGAGACGGTTATTGCCACACCCATTGTTTTAGATATTCAGGCGGTGGAGGACCCAAAACCTACCGTCATTTTAGACGCAAACGGGAATCCAAAAACGGATTCACAAGGACAAGCAGTTGTACTGACCGCAGAGGTCAACGGAGAAGTCGTGCAGGCCTTCGTTGTTGAATCTCGCCCCCTTCAAGGGGCGGTTGTAATCACCATTTCTAACTAAAGTAAAACTATGAAAATACAAAAATTCATTTTTTTAACCCTCCTACTCACAGTGGGTTTGGCCCCGACGAACTTCGGGGATGAAACCGCAATCCACTCCTTCTTCTACAATGGAGCCCTTTCAGATTCCACAGGTAATGTCCTGAGGATCAATGAAAAAAGGGATTTTACTGTCCAGTTGTTTGCCGCTTCAACGGGTGGAACAGCGGCTTATGTGCAAATATTCGCACAAAAAGCGATCCAGGATGGGTATTTTAGTCTGCTTATTGGGCCTGCACTGCCTAATTTAAGCCAGTTCAACTATCTTGAACTCACGGTTGGAAACGACACCCTCAGTCCCCGTATCCAGCTCCAGTCCTTTCCTTTGGCTCTTGTGTCCAAAAATACATTTCGGTTTAACGGAATGAATCAAACTGAGTTTGAAGAGAATATTCGCCAAAAGCTATTTGGTAAAGACGACACTAACGTGGCAGCCTTTGGCTCGACTTCCATTCAAGGAAACGGAACAGACAGCCCCTTGCAGGTTTTAACTTCGGGTCAAACCAATGTGTTAGTGGTTACAGAGTCTGGAAAGGTTGGAATCCTAAATTCAAATCCTGAAACGGCATTGGATGTAAGCGGGAAAATACTAGGTCATGAAATTCAGGCTCAAAATCTAGCAGGTGACGGACCGGATTCAATCAAATACAGTGTCAGGACAACGGACCAGGGGCTTAGCTTTTCAGTGACGAGTTCTGGCGCCGTTACAGCAAGCACTTACTACGGCGATGGATCTGGAATCCAAAATGTGGTTCATACTTTTGGAAATGAAACTATAGATGGTGATAAAACATTTCTTAAGGATGTCACGGTTCTGGGGACATTTCGGGCACAGATCGGGGGCTCCATTGATGGGGTGCAGATCGGGGCGACCCTGCCTTCCACGGGGACCTTCTCACACTTGAATGTAAACCAGGAGGTGCGTTTTGATCAGGATACCCTGGTGGTTAGCAGTGCTCAGGATCGCGTGGGTATTGGAACCACGGCCCCCATTACAGACCTGCATGTCATTGGTGAAATTCAATCTGACTCGATCATAGTGCCTGGCGTTCTAGTCGGAGTCAATGGGACAGTGACTTCGACAAATATAGTTATTCCAGGAGTTATGATAGCCACAGGGGGCCTGTTGTCGGCATCTACTGTTGTTGTGACAGGTACCCTGACAGTAGATGATGATCTGACAGTAGGAACGCGTGAACTTTTTGTGGACGTATCAACGGGCAAGGTGGGGGTGGGGACAGAGTTTCCTTCCTCAGATCTCGAAGTTTCGGGTTCGGGTAACACAAAGGTAAAAATTCATGGGGATGGTACAGAGGACAGTCCTGAAATGGAGTTGTCCAATGCTGGACAATCCTGGAAACTTGGGATTGAGGGGGCTGACCAGAGTAAATTTATTGTTAAAAACACTCTTGCCCCGGTTCCAGCCCTGGTGGTGACCACCGCTGGGATGGTGGGAATCGGGATGAGTAGTCCCACGACAGACTTTCATGTTCAGGGGACTGTACGCGCCAGAGATTTCCTGGCCGACACGACCATCGCCAGCCCCTCCTTAACGGTTAGTAACGCACTTACGGCATCTGGAACTCTGGTGGATGCAGCTAATCTAAATGTCGGCGGTACAATTACGGTCAATAATTTGACAGCTACCGGATCTCAAACCCTGGCAAATGTAGATATTAATGCTGGGAATATCGACAACACTGTAATTGGGGCCACCACACCGGTGGTAGGAAACTTTTCGACGGCAGATATCGATGGAGGCACTATTGACGGGGCGGTAATTGGTGGCGCGTCTCCTCAGGCAGGCAGTTTTACCAGTGTGAGAGTTGACAGCCCGGCTCAGGCCGTTGTGGAAGTTGACGCAAATTCCACCGGGGACGATTCAATTATACGCTTCCAGGCGGGTCAGGTCACCAAAGGGTCGATCCTTTACAATCATAACGCATCGCCTTCAGACGAAAAAATGGAGTTTCGCGTAGGTGCAAATGACATTCTCTATATTAAGGGCGAGGGAAATGTTGGTATTGGTGAGATCGATCCAAAAAGCACCCTAGATGTTAAAGGAGGAGCAGCGATCGGGTCTGCATATTCGGGAGCCACGGCGGCACCTGCTGAGGGGCTGATTGTAGAGGGCCAGGTCGGAATTGGTACCAGCGCCCCGCAGGATCAACTGGAAATTGATAAGAATCAAACGGGTCAGTTCACAGCTGTTCGAATTACCAATGAGGGTGATGCCATCGGGACAAGCGCGGGGGTCCGAATGTTTTCGGATGACAGTGCGTTCAATGAATTTGAGATGGCACGGGTTGAGGCCCGCCTTATTGACACTGCAGACGGAGCTGAAAAAGCCAATTTAGATTTGAAGGTCATGCAGAGTGGGACCCTTTCAACGGCGATGGTTCTTACGAACACTGGCAGCGTCGGAATTGGAACGGCAACCCCTACAGCTCCGGTGGACATACGTGGGGCTGTAGTTGCTCCAAAGTTCACGGGAAATCTGGAATCTCTGGAGGTGGACATTGACGGGGGCACTATTGATGCTACAGCCATTGGTCAATCATCCCCATCCGTAGGAGCATTCACGTCATTAACGGCATCATCCTTACATATAACCGGAATCCTTACCGCTGAATTCGGCGAACTCTCAGTGGGAACTATCAATATTCAAGCGGGTTCTATTGGAGGGACTGAAATCGGTACGGGATTGCCCTCCATTGCAGGGTTTACAAATGTTACGGCTTCGTCCTTAAGGATAACAGATCTTTTGACGGCGGCTAATTCAAATATTTTTATGGCTACTGCAAATGTAACCGGTACCCTAACGGCTACTAATGTAGATCTCAATTCAGGTGATATTGACGGTACAACCATCGGGTCTAATATCCAGTCAACAGCTCAATTTACAGACATAACAGGAACCTCATTAAGGATTACTGGATCATTAACCGCAACTAATACTGGGCTGGAAATCTCAGATGCAACAATTAGCGGTACGCTTACTGCGGCTACGGTAGACCTGAACTCAGGAGCGATAGATAATACAGTGATTGGAGGAACTACCCCTGTTGCCGGAAGTTTCTCAACGGCTGATATTGACGGTGGAACGCTAGACAATACTGTAATTGGAGCAGGTACAGCCTCTACGGCAACTTTTACCGAGGTGACTGGGGCCAGCCTCAGGGTTACGGGTTCTCTGACTGCAACGGCAACAGGGGTTAATCTTGCCTCTGCAGGTGTGACTGGGACTCTGACAGCGGCCATAGTGGATATTGAGTCCGGGGCAATTGATGGAACTGTAATTGGAGCCACAACTCCCACAACGGCCACGGTGAGCGACCTGACAGTTAACTCTCGTCTGGGTGTAGGGATTACTGCCCCAGAAGTTACGGTACATATCTTGGCCTCAGATGCGATGATTATTCCTAAGGGTACAGATGCCCAAAGACCTGGAACCCCATCTTCAGGAATGCTTCGTTTCAATACCCAGTCAGCCAGTTTTGAAGGATACAACGGAACCGGATGGTCTGGACTGGGCGGAACGGTTGATCTCGACAAGGACACCTTCGTTAAAGCCGAGCTAAGTTCCGGTAGTGATGAGGATGTACTTTTCTTTCACACCGATGGAAGTGAGAGGCTTCGAGTGACTTCAACCGGGGCTATTGGAATTGGAACCACAGTACCAGAAGCAAATCTGCATGTGATTGGCCAAATTAAAGCAGACTCAATCGATGTGTCAGGAGCATTAACGGCAACCTCTTTACATGTCACTGGAATCCTGACTGCTGAGCTCGGAAGTCTGACAGTTGGGACAGCCAATATCGCATCAGGCTCCATCGGAGGTACTGAGATTGGAACGAATCTGCCATCAATAGCAGGTTTTACGAACGTAACGGCGGCTTCAATTGAAGTAACCGGTTCGTTGACAGCTACAGCTTCGGGAGTGGAAATGGCATCTGCGAATGTGGCTGGCACCTTGACCGCCGCCAACGTGGACTTAAATGGTGGGAGTATTGACAATACTGCGATTGGCCTAGACAGCCAGTCTACAGCCCGCTTCACAGACGTAACCGGGGCAAACCTTGATTTGACGACCTCATTGGAAGTAACCGGATCGTTGACGGCTTCGAACGCTCTGGTCACGATCTCGGCGGTGGATCTTAATTCAGGAAATATTGACAATACAATCATTGGGGCAACCACACAGTCCTCGGCTGAATTTACGGAAGTGACTGGAGTTTCATTGAGAGTGACCGGTTCGCTGACAGCCACCAACACGGGTGTAAGACTATCTTCTACAGATGTAACAGGCACTCTTACGGCGGCGGCGGTAGATCTCAATTCAGGAACTATAGACAATACGGTGATCGGTGCAGATAACCAGTCTACAGCGCAGTTTACTGCAGTTACCGCAACATCCATGCGTGTAACTGGGAGTATGACAGCCACTGCATCAGAAGTGACGCTAGCATCAGCAGAGGTTACTGGAACCTTGACTGCCGCGACAGTAGATATCAATGCCGGCAATATAGACAATACCG
>CAZRLV010000101.1:0-10667 GCA_964600955.1 uncultured bacterium | reverse complement strand
TAACCGTAGGGCTGGTGAACAAAACCCAAGTACACCCCAGGGAGGTTTTTGCGGATGTAATCACAGAAAGAGCCTCAGCAATAATAATCGCCCACAACCACCCACACGGAGAACTGAGGCCGAGTGATGAAGACCTAAAAGTGACCGAGCGACTTAAAGATGCGTCAAAAATCTTGGGCATCAACTTGTTAGACCATATTATTTTCAATTCAAAGGGCTACTATTCTTTTGCTGAAAATAATGCTTTCTAGAAAAATGAAAATCTGTGTGAATAGGTAAGCCTCAGGGCTGTCCTATTAAAAACTCTTAAAAGCTTCGATTAAGCCGTCATAGAGCATGAAACCCCATGGGTAACCTCATTCTCATCCCCCCCTATCCTGTCATCCTCCTACTTGATCGGGGGATCCATCTTCCTCTTCTCTTTGACAATTCGTGCTTGACCAAGATTTTCGACCTTTTAAGTGGATCCCCCGGTCAAGCCGTAGGATGACGAGGTGGCCATTCCCATTAAATCGCTTGATTGAATCAAAATCCGTCGAAAGCTGGAGATTTTAATAGGACAGCCCTGGGTAAGCCTCTACAGCCTTTATTTTAAGGGGCTGAAGGTGTAGAATGCGGCTGGTTTCCAGGGGTTTCCTGGAGGATGTGGATCGGGAGGAAAAATGAATCGGGATTTTTACCAGAACTTAAAAGACAGAAACCAGAAAGCCAGAGAGGTTTTGGGAAGACCCCTGACCTATGTCGAGAAAATCCTCTACTGCCATTTATCTGAGCCGGTGAAAAGCAAGATGCATCGAGGTCGAACATATTCCTATCTTGCTCCTGATCGTGTGGCTATGCAAGACGCCACGGCCCAGATGGCTCTTTTGCAGTTTATTCGTTCGGGTAAACCTCGGGTTGCTGTACCCTCGTCGGTTCATTGTGACCACCTGATCCAGGCTCGTGACGGAGCCTCTGAAGATCTTTCTCGTGCTAATGACGAAAATGCTGAAGTCTATGACTTTTTGCGCTCGGTTTCTTCACGTTTTGGGATTGAATTTTGGAAACCGGGAGCGGGGATCATTCATCAAATCGTTTTGGAGAACTATGCTTTTCCAGGAGGAATGATGATCGGGACGGATTCACATACACCAAACGCCGGGGGTCTGGGAATGGCTGCCATTGGGGTTGGCGGTGCCGATGCCGTGGATGTCATGACTGGAATGGACTGGGAGCTGAAATGGCCCAAGGTAATTGGCGTAAAGCTCACCGGAACTTTAAAGGGCTGGACATCTGCCAAAGACATCATTTTGAAACTGGCTGGAATCCTCACGGTTAAAGGCGGTACGGGAGCCATTGTTGAATATTTTGGAGAGGGCTGTTCCAGGCTCTCGGCAACCGGAAAAGCCACGATCTGTAATATGGGAGCCGAAATCGGCGCTACTACCTCGGTTTTTCCCTATGATGAGAAAATTGGTCATTATTTGAAAGCCACTGAAAGGCAGGAGCTTGCAGCCCTGGCCAATGAGTTTTCCGCCGAACTCAGACCAGACTCAGGGGTAAAGGAGTCCCCTGGAGAATTTTATGATCAGGTCATTGAAATTGACCTTTCAAGCCTTGAGCCGCATTTGAATGGTCCCTTTACTCCTGATCGAGCCTGGTCTCTTTCAGAGATCAAGGCCGCCGTTTCTGAGAATGATTTTCCTGAAAAAATGTCTGTAGGCTTGATTGGGAGTTGTACTAATTCCAGCTATGAGGATATCTCCAGAGCCGCATCCATCGCTCGCCAGGCCCTTGATAAAGGCTTGAAAGCTCGTTCCGGGTTTATCATCACCCCCGGGTCTGAACAAGTCCGTAAAACCATTGAGCGTGATGGATTTCTCAAGACCCTTGAGGATTTTGGCGGTAAGGTCCTTTCCAATGCCTGCGGGCCCTGTATTGGAATGTGGCAACGTCTTGATAACCCTGAAGGCGAAAAAAACAGCATCGTTACTTCATTTAACCGCAATTTTGCCAAACGCAATGATGGAAACCCAACCACCTATGCTTTTGTTGCCAGCCCAGAAATGGTTACGGTTCTCTCCGTAGCCGGAAGACTGGCTTTCAATCCTCTAGAGGATACGCTGATCAACGACAAGGGTGAGTCCGTTCGCTTGTCTTTACCCGAGGGAAGCGAGCTTCCCTCGGGAGGCTTTGTTCAAGATGATTCAGGAAGAATTTTTCCCACGGAGGGAGACACCTCGGAAATCAAGGTCAGTGAAACCAGTGAACGACTTCAGTTATTGGAACCCTTCGACGCCTGGAATGGTGAAGATCTGGAGGAAATGTTCGTGCTGATTAAGGCCAAAGGGAAGTGCACAACGGATCATATATCCATGGCCGGCCCCTGGCTTCGATACCGGGGACATTTGGACCAGATTTCAAATAATCTCCTCATTGGCGCTACAAACGCCTTTACAGGGAAAATCAATAAGGTTAGAAATATCTTGACCCATGAATCAGGCTCTGTACCCGCAGTGGCACGCTGCTACAAAGCCGAGAATAAACCCTGGATCGTGGTGGGAGACGAAAACTATGGAGAGGGGTCTAGTCGTGAGCACGCCGCCATGGAACCCCGTCACCTGGGAGGAAGGGTAGTTCTGGTGAAAAGTTTTGCACGTATCCATGAAACCAATTTAAAAAAGCAGGGCATGTTAGCTCTGACCTTTGTGAACGCTTCAGACTATGAGAAAATCCAGGAGGACTCAAAGATCAGCATACGCGGTCTGGCAGATTTGGCCCCAGGTAAAACGCTGAAGGTTGTGGTTAAGCAGGGGAATGGTAGTGAAGACGAATTTGAGGCCGCCCACACTTATAGCCCAGCCCAGATCGAATGGTTCAAGGCAGGTAGTGCGCTGAATTTAATTGCAGCAGAGAAAAACTAAGAGGGAAGGAACTAAAGAACTATCGGAACTATAGAACTAGAGGAATGAAGATGGAGCCCCCGGTCGAATGGTTGGAAAGAAAGTTCTTTTTTTGGAGCCCTTTTATGGGGGGTCTCACCGTGAGTTTGCAGATGGATTGGTGGAGAACTCTCGCTTTGAAATTGATCTGCATACCATGGCTCAGCGCTCCTGGAAATGGAGGATGCGTGGGGCCTCGCTCTATTTTTCAAGAAAGATCCCTAATCCCGAAATTTATGACGCATTGATCGTAAGCGATCTTTTGTCACTGGCAGAACTTAAGGCTTTTTGGGGGGGTGCCTGTCCTCCGGCCCTAGTCTACTTCCATGAAAGTCAATTGACTTACCCTCTGCCCCCTGGCGAAACCCTTGATGTTCAATTTGCCTTCACAGAGATTGCCACAGCGCTCTGCGCCCAAAGAGTCCTGTTTAATTCGAGGTTTCATCGGGACTTATTCCTGGACAAATTACCCCAGCTCTTATCCTGGATGCCTGACTACCGTCCCAAATGGGTGGTTGAGGAGCTCAAATCCAGGTGCAGAGTCCTTTACCCCGGATGTCGATTAAGCCACGGCCCTGCAAAAGATATAGATGCGGGGCCTCCCATTATTCTGTGGAATCACCGCTGGGAGTTTGATAAATGTCCTGAAGTTTTCTTTAAGGTGCTACGATCTCTTAAAACTAATGGGCATCGGTTCAGATTGGTCGTTTTGGGGGAGAATTTTCAGGTTCTCCCCAAAGAATTTATACATGCTAAAGAAGAGTTTTCTGATGAAATCCTGCATTTTGGGTATCTAAAGTCCCGTGATGATTATCTACGCTGTCTGAGGGCCTCAGATATCGTAGTGAGCTGCGCCATCCAGGAAAACTTCGGCATCGCGATTGTAGAAGCCATGCATGCCGGGTGCTTTCCTCTACTTCCAAAGCGTCTCTCTTATCCCGAACTCATCAAGTCCAAGTTTCATGACTCCTGTCTCTATAAGTCCCCAAAAGAGTTGGAAATTAAACTGGCATCTCTTCTCAATGCCCCCCAAAAACCACGCACCGTTGTCCCGGATCTATCTAAATCCATGGACCCATACTCCTGGAAAAACCTCGGGCCAAAATATGATGAGGAGATTGAAGCATTAATAAAGAAATCAGAATACAAAAGCCAGAATTCAGAATGAAGAATTTTTACGACCATATGAATGGATCCCCCTGATACCTATAGTTCCGATAGTTCTCTATTCTCGTCATCCTCCGGCTTGACCGGGGGATCCATCTTCGACTTTTCTTTCTCTTCACATTCCTCTAGTTCTATAGTTCCGATAGTTCTTCTAGTTCCTTCTGCCTGTCTTTCATCTTCAACTTCCTATGCTCCCTTTGATTCCTTCTTCTCTTTTACCTGTCTTCTGACTTCTCCTTCCTCCCAACTCATTGACATCCCTGTCTCAATTCTTAACCTTGGCTTTTGTAGAAGGTTCATCTTGAAACAGAATTTCTTCAAATTTTCCCTTTTAACCCCAGTTTTTGCTGGCATGATATTTGTTACTGATTCCGGTACTAGGACTAAGGAGGTATCCAAGCCCAGAGCAGAGCTTTAGACCCAAAATCCGGGTTGCTTGCAATCGTAATCATTAAATAACAAAGAGAGGTAAAACAATGAAATTTCTTCAAACCATAATTCTATCCCTGACATTAGCCCACGGAGCATTCGCGCAAGATCAGATTATTCGCGCACTTCCCCTAAAAAATCCCCTGACACTTACCCATGCGGATTCCATCGAGATGGTGGTTGGAGAGAAATTGGAACTTTACCTTAAAGTTGAGGGGCGACAGTGCCTGGCCCTGGAAGACTATGAGTATTGCGACTTCATTGAACACTCTTTTGAAATGCCCGAAACCATCAGAGCTAAAACCGTTCTCAATCCAAAAGGTGAGGAAGAGGTCCACATTAGTATTTTCAATGAAGATTCAG
Organism: uncultured bacterium; assembly: GCA_964600955.1. Lineage (GTDB taxonomy): Bacteria > Muiribacteriota > UBA6191 > UBA6191 > UBA6191 > CAZRLV01. The sequence continues at coordinate 5,787 of CAZRLV010000101.1, read as the reverse complement.
AAATCTATATTGGATTTCGATCCCATCCTTTTACCTACGAGAGCACCGTTGATCTCATCAAGGGAGTAAGCTTCTTCTACGACAAGGTCAATTCGGTTCCAGCCTTGATTTACTCGGACAAAGAGGGCTTAAACAAGCATCAGAAAAAATGGAGAAATCTCTTCAATGTCCTACAAAGGAATCTTGAATAGTTTTCATCGTCCTTTTTCCAGACCCTCGCTTATACTAGCGAGGGTCTTTTTTTTTAGGATAGAAAGATGAGCGAGTTTACAGCAAAACAAAAGTCGGCGGGAGTTCTGGCTCCACCACCTGCGATAGTTTTGATTTCGTCGTTTTTGGGTTGGGTGCTGGAACTACTGAATCCTCTAACTTTTGTTCTAAGTTCCTTTAGTTTTCAAGGCGGAGTAATGCTCTCTATCTCGGCCCTTTCTCTGGCCGGCTGGGCTGTACTGACATTCAAAAAAAATAAAACGGCTATAAATCCATATAGCGCCACGAGTTTCCTGGTCAGCCAAGGCCCATATCGACATAGCCGAAATCCTATGTATCTGGCTTTGCTTATCCTACAGATGGGTGCAGGCTTTTTGATGACGTCTACCTGGGTTCAGATCATGACTGTTCCATCTGCCCTCTTACTCAAATATGGGGTCATCATGCGCGAAGAAGCGTATCTCCACGAGCTATTTGGAGATGACTACAAACACTACCAGGAAAGAGTCCGGCGCTGGATATAAATCTACGCTCTCTCGACTGAGCTCGCGATTTCCTTCATCTTGATATAGAGCCAGATATTTGTAGCCAGCGTAAAACAGAGAATCAGTACAATGTCCATGGCGGCAGCAAGCTCTGGGGCTAGGCTTGAACCAAGCCACGGCCCCAAGCTCGCTAGAAATAGATGAATCCCGGAAAAATAGACTAAGAGGCGAATGGTGATCGGTAGGCTAAGACAGAGAATTCGTCCCAGAAAATCCTCATTGTCACCGGCTAGATTCGCCCGGTAGCAAAACCACGCCCCAAAAATAGAAATTACGAGTACGGCAATGGATTCCTGAACCGATTGAAACGAGGACTCATTCAGACCGATCTGAGAGATTTCCTGTAGCCCGGTACCAAGAATAAAAATAAGCAGATAATAGCGAAAACGATCCCACTCCCTGACCTGCTTCTCCCTAAAAGCACAGGCCAAAGCGTCCACGTCCCAAAAGTACATGGATTCCTCCTGCGGTGGTCAAATGACCCTATATGAATGCTCCCAACTAAAGTATTATACATAGAAAATCGCGTACCCGATACCCCCAAATTTGTTGTTTTCTTTACGTAGGGAAAATTGGGGGAAAAGAATGGAAGGAATCAATGCAACCAATGGAACCAATTGGATCAATGGAATGAATCAAGCACCAGAGTTTTTACTGGATAGCGCACATTAAACACCCTGTTCCGGGATGGATTGTTGGTGGGGTGAAAACTTCCTTCTCAGGTTCTCAATTTATCCTAAACATCCTGTTAGAATGAATGAGTCGCTTGAAAACTTATCTGCATCTGCAGGACTTCATGGAGGAGGTCTTTTCATGAAAAAGCTCTTTGCTATTCTTATTTTTGTTTCCAGTTTTAATTTATGTGTTGCGGAGCATGATTTGCGAGGGTTTGTGAATCAAAAGTTTGAGGTCAGAGACAGCTTTCCCGGTCGATGGTTGATTGAAAAATCCTATCGAATTCACACGGGACTCATGACTCCTCGCCCAGCCACCTCCTTACAAAGTTTTCAACATCGGGACCATTACTTCAAAGCTCCCTCGCATGTTTCCCCAAACTACTATCTAACCCAACCACCGTCTCTTTATTCATCACGATACCGGGAAGCCACACGCATGCGGGGTTCAGAGTATTACCGGGGTAGGGGAGATCGATTCTACCGTGTGCCTCGTGGAGATGGAGTACGAAAGTATACCCCCAAAGTTCTCTACGATACACGCTACGTCCCTATGATTCGTCCCCGCCATGCTAGTAATAAGGCACTTTTGAATCCTTTTCGCTAGGTGAAACAGCATGAGAACCCTGGCACAACTTGATTATGTTGTGATTGGGGTCTATCTAACCCTGGTTTTTATCCTGGGAATTGCTTTAACCCGCAAAGCTTCGCATTCTATGGAGGATTTTTTCGTAGGCGGCAGGTCCTTACCTTGGTGGCTCATCGGGGTTTCCATGGCGGCCACTAATTTTTCAATCGATACGCCCGTGGCGGTATGCAAATTCATCGTTACCGAGGGAATTAGCGGGGTTTGGTTTCTATGGGCAAGCGCCATCTCAGCCATCTTTGTGACATTCTTTTTTTCCAGACTCTGGAGAAGAGCCGGGGTTATCACCGACGCAGAGTTTATTGAACTTCGTTACAGCGGAGCCCCTGCCCGAGCCCTGCGGCTATTTAAAGGAATTTACTTCGGCGTAATCTTTAACGCCTTCATCATGGGGTGGGTATTTCTTTCGCTCACGAAAGTGATGAAGGGCGTTACTGATTTGAATATGGACCTGATTCTATGGGGATCTGTAGTTCTTGTTTTTGTCTACTCAGTGGCCTCTGGTTTTTATGGGGTCGTACTGACGGATTTTCTGCAATATTTCATGGCCTTGGGGGGATCGATTATTCTCGCCTTTTTAGCCTTGAAAGAGGTTGGTGGGATTGAGTCGTTGGTAAGTGGAATTCAAGACAATGCAAATCCGGGTCCATCGGCACTGCATTTTTTTCCGCGGTTTTCAGAAGAAAGCATGATGCCTATGTCCATATTTTTTGCCTATATTTTTATCCAATGGTGGGCACATAAATACGCAGATGGTGGCGGAAAACATATTCAGAGAATGCTCTCTGCCAAAGATGAGAACCATGCTTTCAAAGGATCTGCCCTTTATACGGTCCTTACCTACGCTCTACAAGTCTGGCCCTGGATTATTACCGCGCTCTGCGCCATGGTATTGATTTCAGATCTCAAGGACCCTGAAATGGCCTACTCAATGATGATGGCTAAGGTTTTACCACACGGTCTTCTGGGCTTCGTGGTTGTTTGCTTGATTGGGGCATTTATGTCCACCATTGATACTCATCTGAACCTTGGGGCATCTTATATTGTTAATGATATCTACAAACGTTTTTTGGTAAAAGAAGCTTCTCCCGCACACTATGTATGGATTTCTCGACTCATGATGGGTTTTCTACTGGGACTGGCTATTCTGATTTCAAAAAATCTGGACTCGGTGGGCTCAGCATGGAAGTTTCTTTTGACTTTCGCTAGCGGTGCTGGACTCACGTGGATCATACGCTGGTTTTGGTGGCGTGCTAATGCCTGGACTGAATTTAGCGCAATGCTGACTTCAGGAATCGTAGCATCCTGGGCTCATCATTTTCATCCAGAATGGATTTACTCGACCAAGCTCATGGTTACGGTGGGGATATCTACTCTAACCTGGCTTGTCGTCACCTTCACTACGCGTCCCGTTGAGGAGGAAACTCTGGTCAAGTTTCTAAAACGTGTAAGGCCTGGATCACCAGGGTGGAACAAAATCTATCAAAGACATGGAATGACTCCAGGCTCCTTTCTTCTGGATGGAGTTAGAAACTGGGTTCTGGGAATGATAGCCTTTTTCTCCCTGAACTTTTCCATTGGTTTCTTAGTTTTCCAAGACACAGCCATTGGATTATCTCTGCTGATTCTGGCTCTGGTCAGCGGAGCTTACGTGCTAAACCGTAAACCTGGCAATCCTCAACCTACTGAGGACGATCTTCATGAGTCACTTTGATCGTAGTGTCGATCCCACCGCGCGTTTTGAAGCGGGCTGAAACTTCCAGGTAACGCGGCTGAAGTTTCTCAATCAAATGATCGGCAATCTGATTGGTTACGGCCTCATGAAAAGCTCCCTGGTCTCGATAGCTCCAGAGATAAAGCTTTAGGCTCTTAAGTTCAACGCAGAGTTGATCTGGAATATAGGTGAATTTGAAGTCCGCAAAATCCGGCTGTCCAGTCATTGGACAAAGACAGGTAAATTCAGGACACTCAAGCAGAATCTCATAATCCCGCCCAGGTTCAGGATTTTCAAAACAATCGATCGAACTCTTGGCAACTGTGGTCATCAGGGGTCAAATTATTCGATCTTAGGACAGAAATCAAGCAAAGGTTTGTATTTTGATGACCTATGGTAGATGAAATCAAAAGATTGTGATTCGCTTATTGACGTTTTTAAAACCTGAACTCTATGATTGGGTCTAATTGACTATGCCTACAGATAATAACAATGCTATCTATATCATGGGAGGTGGAGGCACCCCGGTCATTAGCGCCAGTGCCTTTGGTTTAATCCACCGCGTATTTACGGAGTACCGCTCAAAGATTCGATCTTTTTATGCTTCCGTAGGAGGTATGCGTGGAGCCATCCTTGAAGATCTCACGGATGTCTTTCATTATGCCATGGACGAGGGACAAGAGCTTGCCCTCACACGTCTAAAAAAACTTAAGTATCCTGCCACCCCAGTTTTTGGAACCTCTCGCTACAAACCTGATGAGCAGGATTGCTATCGTTTGCTGGAAGTCTTTAAGGCCCATGGAATCCGCTATGTTTTTCTCAATGGCGGCAATGACACGATGGAGAAAGCCATCATTCTCAAAGAGTTTGCTGAGAAGGAAGGCGTTGAGCTTCATATCATCGGTATTCCAAAAACCGTGGACAATGATCTTCTAATCACTCATCGCAGTCCCGGCTACGCTTCTTTTGCAAAGCAGGTGGCACTAAACACCATGAGTCTTCAGTGGGATATTGATAGCTTTGGTCTGTCGGGCTCCTGTACCAAAAATGCCAAGGTACGTGACGCCGCTGTGGCTCAGGTATTGGTGTTCATGGGTAGGGACGCGGGATGGGGCGCGGCGGCGAGTCTCATTGGCAAGCTGGATGAATCTTATGGCCCGCATGTGATTCTAACTAAAGAGGGAGGATTTCAGGTAGACCGCTTCCTGGCTCGGTGTCAGGATGCCTGGGACCGCTACGGAAATCTTCTGGTTGTTGCTTCAGAAGGGGCATTTGACGGAAACCAGTACCTTGGAAACCATCTAGAAGTTCTAGCGTTTCGTCACCAGTTGCTATTCAAAGTATTTGAGGATCCACATAAAAACACAAGCGTGACCGACAGCAGACTGGGGTTATTTCTCAAATTACTCCTTGAAAACCGACTCAGGATTCCAACCGAGTATTACAGTGGATTTAAATGCCGTGAAGAAGGTCCCGCCTATCTAAATCGAAACCATTTGGAAATCATGTCGGCCTCTGATTTTGAGGATGCAATGTCCTGTGGCCGCCGGGCGGCTGATTTAATGTTCGAAAAATTTGAACCCGTAGATGGAGTGATGGTGACCCTGACTCATCAGTCAGGGAAGACAGGCTACACCCCACTGGAAACCGTTGCCGACTCAAGTCGTGGAAGCCGAGCCATGACCAAGTCCATCACCACTCTAGACACTGCCGAACAGCCCGTTCTAAGCAATGATGGAATGATGATCAATCGTGACCTCTATATGAATTACATCGGCGATTTTATTGATCTCAACGGCCCCAACCGCAGAGAGGTTTTGTATAAAGAGGGCTTTAGGCTGCCATTAGAACGGTTTAAGTGGAAACTGGTGGCAAGAAAGCTACCGCCTTATGTGAAAAAAGGATGAGGGAGACAGGAGACAGGAGAGGAAAACGAAAATAAAGAACTACAGAACTATCGGAACTAGAGGAATCATCGGAATGGGGAAAAGAAAAAAT
>CAZRLV010000100.1:0-10724 GCA_964600955.1 uncultured bacterium | reverse complement strand
CATTCAAGCTCATTACGAGGGGATGGAATCTTGTCGCGGTGCGACCGTGGTTGCGGGTGGAATGAAAGGTTGTTCTTATGGCTGCCTGGGCCTGGCAGACTGTGAAGTTGCTTGTGATTTCTCTGCGATCACTATGAATAGCAATGGATTACCAGTAGTTCGCGAAGATTTATGCACGGCCTGTGGAGACTGTGTAGATGCTTGCCCTAAAGATCTGTTTATGTTGCTACCTGTGAGTTATAAATTATTGGTGCAGTGTCGCTCATTACTTGAGGGCGAGCCCGCTACGGATCTTTGCTCTGTGGCCTGTACCGCCTGCGGGCTTTGTTGCTCAGATGCTCCTGAAGGCACCATGAACATGGTCAAAAATCTTCCCCAGATTGATTATTCTCAAAATGATGCCCTGGAACCCATCATTACCCATCGCTGTCCTACAGGAGCGATTCGTTGGGTTGAGGGTGGGCAGTTTAGTTGGAAGGATCTATCAGCTCTACCTTTAGGAAGTGTGCAGGGCCTGGGGCCGGAAGGGGAGCGTGTGTGAGCCAGCAAAAGCCATTGAGACAGCATTTGGAATCCAGAATCTCAGAGGTTTGTTTGGGGCATTCATCCTCTTATACAGAGTTGATGAATTGCTTTTCGCGCCCAGTAACGGTTGAGGGAAAGAACCCATCCTCGCTTTCAAAACTTCTGGGGTTTTGTTCTTCAGGACTCAGGACAGCCCTGTTCCTGCAAGGAGAAGAGCTCTACGGTTCTTTCTCAATATTGAATCAAGCCAGGAAACAGAAATTAGCCTTGGTAGCTCATTGGCAGTCTGATTGGGATTATACCCCTTACTTCGCCGCATCAAATTCGGGTCTTTTTCAGCTCTTTGCGGGTACGGTACAAGAAGAGGCTGATCTGACCTTGATTGCCCATCGTATTGCCGAACTTTCCCTCGTACCTGGGCTTGTGGCTGTGGACTCACCAAGGTCTCAATCAGAAGATTCAGACCCTCTTTTCCCATCAGACGCCCAAATAAGAGACTATCTGGGAAGTCCAGAGGATTGGATTGAAGCCCCCACCCCGGCTCAGGAAATCATCTTTGGAAAACACCGTCCCCGTATTCCACGCTGGTTCAGCCCGGATCAGCCGGTTTTACTGGGAGTGATGCCTGAATCGAGGCGCAGAGGGCTTGAGGCTCTGTCTCAAAAATCCTATTTCGGAGCACATCTTCAAGAATTAATGGCCCAGGCATTCTCAGAATTTAGAATGCAGACAGGTCGCTCATATTCCCCTCTAATCGGTTATGAGTTCGAGGGGGCCAAAGAGATTATTTTGGTTCAAGGCTCGCTGACCCCCAAGGTTATCTCTGGAATTGAGAAACTACGTGCCAGGAGAAAGCACAAACTTGGATGTCTACAGCTTCTATCTTTCAGGCCCTTTCCCAAAGAAGCTCTGATCAAGGCCTTGAAAAACTCCAGGGCTTTAACTGTTCTGGAACCTTGCACGGGGTCGCTTGAGGAAGATTCAGTCCTGTTTCGCGAGGTTCAGTCCGTCGTGGCCTCCCTTAAAAACATAACCCTTTTTTCAGGATCTTTGACGTCTCCAGATTTGGACGAGCAGGATCTTGAGGCGATCTTGGAAAACATGGCACGTTCGCGTGGATCGATTAGAAACTTTGTTCTGGGATCTGAGTTTTCCAGGAAATCCTCCCTCTACCCTAGACGTGAAATTCTTCACCAGAGTCTGCGTCGCGAGTATCCGGGATTGGATGGGCAGGTTCTAAGGGCAAAAAACCGCCACGAATTTCTTGAACCTGAGCAAAAGGATGCAGAGATTCAGCCTATGGCCTTACGTCGATTTCAGGAAAAAGGACCCGTATACTCGCGATTGGCTGATTTTAAAGATCGTGTAACCTCTTTTTATGTTCAGGGACTTGCCAGGGATCAGATCGCCGATCCATTTCAAGCGATTCCAGCCATACCACCAGCTTCAGCCTCGCTGATGGAGCCATCAGGTGAAAAATCGGGCTTTTTGAAAATTGATCCTGAAAAATGTACGGGATGTTCGGATTGTATTCTTCATTGTCCTCATGGGGCCTTGCGTCCCAGTGTTTTGAGTCTGGAAAGTCTTCTCAATGCTGGGGTTCAAATTGCAGTCGCTAAAGCTCAGCCTTTGGGGCCTTTAGTCCCACTGTTGAAAAATCTGGCCAAAGCCGCTTCAAAAATTATACGCGACGAACCCCATGCATTTTCCAGGCTAAGCCAAGTCTTGGAAGGTTCCTTTGAAAAACTCAGCTCCAAAATGAATCTTGAAGGTGAACGCAAAGATCGTATTGAAGCTGACTTTCAGGTTCTAATAGACAGTTTTGGTAGCTATCCAGTATCCATAACTCAAGACCATTTTAGCAAGCCTGAAACTCTCAGTCGCGGGAGTGGAGAGCTTTATTCACTGAGCATTGATCCCAGTGCCTGTACGCTTTGTGGAAACTGTGTGAGCCATTGCGAGGAAGAGGCAATCGCGGAGGTCGAAGAGGGGCTTGAGGCACGCAAGGCAGCGTTTTCTCAACTGGAGATCTGGGAAAACCTGCCCGATATCGCCGGGGATTCCTTGAAACGATTATCTGAGGATCCAGACTTTAACCCCCTGACGGCTCTTCTGCTGTCACGTAATTACTCCATGAGCATTTTAGGTGCACATTCAAAAAATGAAGAGTCTCTGGCTTCCGTAGTGATCAGGGCAGTTTCCGCCATAACCGAATCCGTGGTTCAGCCTAAGTTTCTGGCCTTGATCGCAAATGTAGATAGCTTGATTCAATCTTTGCAGGGTCAACTCAAAAGCCTTCTCGCTGAAAAGCTGCCTGTAGACCAATTGCAGTCGCTTGATGAGACTCTTGCCGGGGAAGATCGCCAGATTCTGGCTCTCGATAGCTTGCTTTCCAGTCTGGAGCAGCGACCTTCGCAGTCCGGGTTAAATGTGGAAACCCTGCGCCGTCAATCCGCATTGCTTAAGGAACTGCAAAACTTTCGCTGGGTTCTTGAAGAAGGGGCTACAGGTCTGGGCCGTTCACGCTATAGCCTTGTGGTGGTAGGATCTGAAAAACTGGGTTTTTGCGAGTCGTTTCCAGCCAATCTTTTCACGGTTCCTGTTTTAGTTTCTCAACCTGAAGAGGCCATGGGTTCGGCCATGGGAACTTTGCAGGCCCAAAGGCGTCATTATTTGGATAATATGCGTCTTTTGCACCGAGCCAGGTTAGAGGTTAAGGGCGGTTATGATCCTAGAGTTCACGAAAAATCGATCACTGAGCTAGGATACGAGGATCTATCCGACTTGGAAAAATCCGCGATCCCAAGGGTCATCATGATTGCAGAGAGTTCCTATCTTGAGTCTCAGGCTCAGGGTGGGTTGGCTGAGTTGAGTGTCAGTTCTCTGCCTGTCAAACTTCTTGTCTTGGACCCCGTTATCAAGGCGGATTTAAGCCGGGGGTTCAAACTCTCTCCGGCTACGAGGTTGGGCTTGAAAACTACGGGCCTTGGGGGTATTTTTCTATCTCAAACCTCTCTGAGTAGACCCAGACATTTTTATTCCTCTATACAAGAGGCTCTTGGTTTTGAGGGCCCGGCCCTGATCCAGACCTTCTGTCCTGCACAAAACGGGGAAGGTACGAGTCCAACCCCCTCCACCGCCTCGCTTGAGCTGGCTCTCAATTCTCGATTATATCCCTGTTTCAAGTTTAATCCTGGCAACAAACATGGGTCCGGGGCTTTGATCAGTGTAGATGGAAACCCTGATCCAGAAAAGGGCTTTATGCAAGAGGAGGATTCATCAACGCTTGTATCTCCATTGCATTGGGCCGCCCTTCAGGATGAGTTTAAGGGGTGTTTTTCTCCTGTCTCTGAGAAGGATAGTAATCTCATGGATTTAGTTGAGTATCTGCACTTAGATCCAGAGCAGAGGCAGGGTAAGCGCGTGGAGATCAAGATTGAGCATAAAACTAAAGGTAAGGCGGGCCAGATCGCTCGATTGATTCCATCTGTGGATCTGCTAGATTCCTGCGAGGAAATCTACTTGAACTGGAAAGTATTGCAGGAGGCCTCAGGCGTCGATAATCCCTTTGCGAAATATGGCCACGCAGAGTTAAGGTCAAAATTTGAATCTTTAAGAGGCAGTGACCGTGAGGTTCTAGAGAAAGATTTCGATGCGAGGGCAGAGAAGTTGAACCAGGATTTTATGGAGACAGCCCGGATTCGGGTGCGTGATCGCTTGCTGGAGATGACCCAGGGAGCGAAATGAGTGGTCTAGAGGGTAAACAGGATCAAGGCTCTACCTTTAAACGCGGGGTGCATCCTCGTGAATACAAGGATTTTACCTGTCATCTCCCCCTGGAACGCATGGGTTTTGTTCCGGAATATACCTTGCCATTGGGGCAGCATATTGGAGCCCCTGCCAACCCTCTTGTAGAAAAAGGCCAAAAGGTAAAAAGGGGCGAGGTCATAGCGACTCCAGGGGGCTATGTATCCGTGGCTTATCACGCTCCCGTAACCGGAACTGTTTCAGCCTTGGAGATGCGAGATCATCCCTGTGGGCAACCCCAGAGCTCAATTGTGATCAAAACAGATCCCTTTTCCTCACAGCTTCTTTCATCAAGTCCCGATCTTGATTGGCGATCACTCTCAGCCAAGGATTTTTCCACAAAAGTACAGGAAGCGGGAATCGTGGGTTTGGGAGGAGCGGCCTTTCCTACTCATGTAAAGCTGTCTATACCCGAAGGTAAAACCTGCGAGTATTTGATTCTAAATGGCTGCGAATGTGAGCCTTTTCTGACGGCAGATCATCGCGTGATGCTCGAGCAGTTTGAAGCCCTACTGCAAGGAACTGAGATTTTACTAAAATTTCTGGGTGCCAAGAAGGCTTATATCGGTGTTGAGATGAACAAAGCGGATGCCATTGCCGTGCTCAGGAACGCTCTTAAAGATAGATCTTTACCCATTACGGTAGTTCCTCTGGAGGTGAAATACCCTCAGGGGGCCGAAAAAATGCTGATTTCTTCAATTTTGGATCAAGAGGTGCCCTCGGGGAAACTGCCTTTGGATCTGCATGTGGTGGTGGCGAATGTGTCCACAACAGTAGCCGTGGTAGATTATTTCAATTCTGGAAAACCTCTGATTGAGCGTGTGGTCACCGTGACCGGGCCAGGGGTGGACAGGCCTTCAAACCTGATGGTTCCTATTGGCAGTCCTATTCGGGCAGTGCTCGAGTCTTGCGGCGGTCTAAAGGAAGGGGTTAGTCGGGTGATTCTGGGAGGTCCCATGATGGGCATGGTTCAGAAGAATCTGGATGTCCCGGTTACCAAGGGAACTTCAGGAATCCTGGCTCTGACCGACGCAGACATTCATGAAATTGAAAGCTTCAGTTGCGTACGCTGCGGGAAATGCGTGGAAGCCTGCCCGGCCTTCCTAAATCCTTCTCTTATGGGACTCATGGCAAAAAAAGGGCTTTATGAGGAAATGGAACAAGAGAGCCTTATGGACTGCATGGAATGTGCCAGTTGTTCTTATGTTTGTCCATCTGCTATTCCACTGGTTCAAAATTTTCGCATGGCTAAATCCTATCTGCGGGAGAAAAAATCAAAGTCGTGAAATCTACACTTAGCATTTCCACTGCTCCTTTTCTGCATGCTGCGCAAAATACCCCCTGGCTCATGTGGCAGGTTATTTTTGCCCTGATCCCTCCCGTTTTGGCTTCCATCTATTTTTTTGGGATCTCTGCAATTTTGGTGATTCTAGTTTCCGTTCTCACATGTCTTCTCACCGAGTGGTTTTTTGATTTAGGGCCGGTGCGCGGAGCCAGTTTGAAGGATGGCAGCGCACTGGTAACGGGGGTATTATTAGCCTTGACTCTGCCTCCTGCCATGGCTTTATGGATGGTGGCTTTGGGAGCTGTCTGCGCGATCGCAATGGGTAAGGTGATCTGGGGTGGGTTGGGTCAAAATGTTTTCAACCCCGCTCTTTTGGGTCGTGCATTTTTACAGGCCGCTTTTCCGACGGCCATCACCAGTTTTACCCTCCCCTCGGAGCGGTTTTTTGAGGTTTCAGCCTCCAGCCTGGCCTGGCCGTTTATGCAGGCAACGTCTGATATTGCCACCACAGCCACGCCTTTGTCATTGATGAAATTTCAGCATGAAGGGACCAACCTTCTGTCTTTGTTTTTGGGAAACACCAGCGGTTCTCTGGGGGAAACCTCAGCTCTGCTCATCCTGCTCTCAGGTCTCTATCTCTATTTGCGCGGAGTGATCCATTACCGGATTCCAGTCTCGATTTTGCTCTCAGTTTTCCTGTTTTCTGGAATCCTTTACCTGATCAACCCTGAGGTTTATCCATCGCCTCTATTTATGACGTTTTCGGGAGGACTGCTTTTAGGGGCTTTTTTTATGGCTACGGATCTGGTGACTTCTCCGCTCACTCCGGGAGGGTGTTGGATCTTTGGTGTGGGCGTGGGTTTTCTTACGGTTTTGATCCGTGTCTTTGGAGGGCTTCCAGAGGGTGTGATGTATTCGATTCTTCTGATGAATGCTATCGTGCCCTTGATTCACAAAGTGAGTAAAGAAAGAGTGTTTGGAACATGAATCCACAAAGCGATGCCATCGCCCTGCCAGCCGAACCGGAACCCTGGCGTCTGGTACTGACGCTGGCTATTGCCGGTTTTTTTTCGGGCCTGGTTCTGGCAACGGTATATCTGGTGACTCTACCTATGATTGAGGCCAATAAAGCCGCAGCTCTCAAGGCTGCTATTTTTAAGGTCATTCCAGGTTGCCATAGCTACAAAACTTTGAATCTGGTGGGTGGGGTTTTGAAAGAGCAGTCAGATGCCGCTGGTTCCCAGAGCGGGGGCGCAAAGTTACCCGAGATTTTTGCCGGATTTAATCAATCAGGGGAGTATCTTGGAATGGCGATTCCCCAGGGAGAACCCGGGTTTCAAGATGTTATCGGGGCGCTTTTTGGCTTCGACCCGCACTCTGCAAAAGTCATTGGATTTGAGGTGCTCGAGAGCAAGGAAACCCCGGGTCTAGGCGATAAAATCATGAAAGACAAGTCTTTCACGGACACGTTCAAAGCTCTACTGGTGGACCCCGAGATCCTGGCTGTAAAACCAGGCAAGAAAACCCAGGAAAATCAGGTGGAAACCATCACCGGAGCCACAATTTCATCCAAAGCAGTGGTTCGATTGCTCAATAAAGGGATAAAGAAATGGAGGGAACCGATTGGGAAGTGGATGGAAGGTCGGAAGGAATCAAAGGAATTATAGGTAGCAGAGGAAACATAGGAAGTTGAAGAGAGGATCCACACAAAAGGTCGGAAAAGATTTTTTTATTCATTCCTTGGATTCCTCTGCTACCTTTGATTCTTGATTTAACTTATGCAAAAAGAACTGAATTATAAGACTGAATTTAATAAGGGTCTCTGGAAGGAGAACCCTGTTTTTATTGCCGTTTTGGGCATGTGCCCGGTATTGGCGGTCACGAATTCGGCCATCAATGGAATTGCCATGGGGCTGGCCACATTTTTCGTGCTTTTTTGTTCCAGTGTTTTGGTTTCGTCTTTGCGAAAGTTGATTCCTAAGCCCGTGCGTATCACCACCTTCATCATTATTATTGCCACCTTTGTTACCGTGGCTGATTTCAGCCTCCAGGCACTGTTTCCAGTGATCCATAAGGAGTTGGGAGCGTTCATTGCTTTAATCGTGGTCAATTGTTTGATTCTAGGGCGTCAGGAGGCCTTTGCCTCTAAAAACAAAGTCTTTATTTCTATGGCGGATGCCGCTGGTATGGGGGTTGGTTTTCTTCTGGCCCTTTTTCTTCTCGGGGCTATACGCGAGGTTCTGGGTAGTGGTTCACTCTTTGGTGTTTCGCTCTTTGGGCCACAGTTTGAACCCTGGATCGTGATGATTTTGCCTCCGGGCGGGTTTTTGGCTCTGGGTTTTTTACTGCTCTTTTTCAATTGGCTGGAAAAGAAAAAGGGGGTAAGCCATGGGTGAACTGTCCTGGATTTTTATCTCAGCGCTTTTAGTCAATAATTTCACGCTTTCCTATTTTCTGGGACTTTGTCCTTTCTTTGGAGTGTCAGGGCGGCTGGACACGGCTTTTCGTATGGGCTTGGCTAATATCTTTGTGATGATGATCACCGCGCTTTGCGCCTGGGGACTAAATAGTTTTGTTTTGCCCTACGCACCCTATCTACGCCTGATCAGTTTTATTATTGTGATTGCTAGCGCGGTGCAGTTTGTTGAGATGGCGATCAAAAAGCTAAGTCCTGAACTGTTTCGTGCTCTGGGGATTTTTCTGCCCCTGATTACTACCAACTGCGCTATCTTGGGTCTGGCACTTTTCTCCACCAATAAAGGCTATGGGTTTGTAGAAGGTATGGTCTATGCCCTGGGAGCCGGGGGAGGTGTCACCCTGGCTTTGGTGATTATGGCGGGGATTCGTGAACAAACCCGTTTGCTGGACATTCCCGATCTAGTCCAGGGAACCGCCTTGAATTTAATTATAGCTGGGATTCTATCCATGTCTTTCATGGGATTTGCGGGGCTTTTTAGCGCGAGTTAATCATGGAAGCTCTCATCCCACATATTCTAGCTATAGCCGCCTTTACGGTACTCTGCTCAGCCTGGATAGGAATCCAGCTCCTAGCCCGCAAGCTAGGCACAAAAAACCATTTACAAAGAAAAGAAAGCTCCTGTTCATCATCATGCACCTGCCTGCCAGAAGAAAGGAAATGTGAGAGGAATTAGAAGAGGAGTAAAGGAATCATAGGGAGCAGAGGTAGCATAGGAATCCGAGGAATGAAGAAAAAATCTTTACGACCGTTTGAGTGGATCCCCTGGTCAAGCCAGAGGATGACGCGATGAGGGTTCACGCCCTCATTAAGCAGACATTGATTCAGGGCTTATTGTATCCAGATCCACTAACTAAACACCATTGCGACTTGATCGGGGGATCCATCTTCGTCTACTTCTTAACCTTTCGTGGTTAAACTTCCTCCTCAATTCCCTCAATCATCTCTGCGGGGAGTTCTTTTTTGGTGGTTACCCCCAAGGTGCGCAGTTTTTCAGCTCTGCCCACGAGGTTTCCGCGACCGGTTTTGAGTTGGGAAAAGGCTTTTTCCCAGGAGCTTCCGGCTTTGGTGATTGAGGTACCGACTGAAGTCATAGAATCCACGAATCCCACGAATTTGTCATAGAGGTCTCCCGCCTGTCGGGCGATTTCCTTGGCGTTTTGATTCTGTTGTTCATAGCGCCAGATATTCTGGATCGTTTTGAGCGTCACCATCAATGTGGAGGGGGTTACAATGACAATTCGTTTTTTGAAAGCATCATCAAAAAGCCCAGGGTCGAGTTCCATGGCAGCCAAAAAAGCGGATTCAATGGGCACAAACATCAAAACATAGTCCAGAGTCCGAATGGCATCCAGTTCCTGGTAGTTTTTTTCGCTCAGTTGTTTTACATGTGTGCGAATCGAGAGTAGATGGTCTTTCAGGGCTTTTTCACGGCTTTCATCCGAGTCTGAACTATAGGTTCTCTCCCAGGCGTTTAGACTGACCTTGGAATCAATGACCACATCCTTTTCTTCAGGCAGGCGCACGATGACATCCGGTAGATAGCGCGAGCCTTCATTGTCCTTGAGATTAACCTGAGTCTCATACTCCACGCCCTTACGCAAACCGCTTTCTTCAAGAACCCGTTCTAAAACCATCTCACCCCAGATTCCACGGGTTTTGCTCTCACCTTTGAGGGCCTGGGTCAGGTTTTCGGCTTCTTCGCTCAAACGCTGGTTTAAGCCCTTGAGATCCTTAAGTTGCACCTCTAATGAGATCCTTTCCTTTGAGCCTTTTTCATGGGTGTCTTTTACGGTTTTATGAAACTCTGAGAGCCTTTCTTTGAAAGGATTGATCACATTGTCTAAATTGACCTTACTTTGGGCAGCGAATTTATCAGAATTTTTCTCAAAAATTTTCGTAGCAAGACTTTCAAATTCAAGTTTTAACTGATCTTTGGCCTCTTTGAGAAGGGAGAGCTTTTCCTGACTTTGTTTACGCTCATTTTCCAAGGTCGTTTCAAGTACGCTTTTTTGCTTTTCCAGATTCGTAGCTCTTTCCTGATACTCAGAAATACTTTCACTAGAGGTTGCAAGATCCTTTCTCAATTCATGGTTTTGATCCTCCAGGTTTTTCTTTTCCAGATCAAAGGATTTTTCGCGTATTTGCGCATTTTTATCTCCCGCAGCAGAGGCGATCCAATACCCCACACCCAGCCCCAGAATCAGTCCAAAAAAGCCCGAAATCATAATCATCCAATTTTCCATGTCTCTCCCTTCATGGACTAGGGTATCATGAATAAAAATGTCAAAGACCAAGAAACCCAAACGCCGCATCGGCGCCACAGTCGCCCGCCTGCTAAAAACCCGCTACCGCACCAAGGTAAAAACCAGCAAACGCCTCTACCAAAATAGAAACCGACGAGCCAATAAAATTAGAAAACCTTGAAAATCCAGCAGAAGCTAGTGAGAATCAACAGGTAAGAAGAGTATTTTTTGGGGGTTTTTAAAGTACAGGATATACTTTAGGAGTGAAATAAAAAGGAGGCAGACCTTGAAAAAGTCTCGAATGAATCAAGATCGAGCAGCCTTACGTGAGGCCCGAGTTTGGGACATGTAGGCCTATTTTCAGTTTAGAAAAAATCAGATTCCT
>CAZRLV010000099.1:0-10843 GCA_964600955.1 uncultured bacterium | reverse complement strand
CAAACGCAAGCATGCGGAAATGGATCTGCTCTATCAATGCGTGAAAGCAGGGGGAAACGCGATTTTAAACTTTGATGTAGCCAAGGATTCAGACTGGATTTCTTCGAACCAACAATTTGGAATTCCGGGGTTGAGTTTTCACTCGACCACCAGTGTTTTCTCGGCTGAGGGAACCGCCGCGATCATAGAGGAGGGCAGTCAGGCTGTTTCTGAATCTCGGTCCCTCATTACGATTTCGGACGAACTAGAAAAGCTTGCCGCTCTCAAGGACAGGGGGATTTTGACAGAGGATGAGTTTCTAGGGCAGAAAAAAAAGCTTCTCGAAAATTCTCACTAATTTCAAAGAATGGCTCTAAACCACATAGAGATGAGTATGATACTCAAGAGCATTATGCTGACATTATAGAGAGTGATAAGGAATGCTGGTGTCGTTATAACCTGGAGTGTTTCTTCCCAGAATCCTTCGGGATTCGGGTTTTCCAGTCCAACATCCAAGTCATCATCCCACATCTGGACCCCCTCTATTTCATGCTTAAATCTCTTCTTCCTACATTGATTATACGAATATCCATTACTCTCGGCTTAGCGTCCTGTCACCCCCCGGTCCAGGGCGCGAACTCGTATGAGATAGAACGGAGGCAATGAGAGATTCTTTCCGGCGTTGAGTACCGGTGATTTATGAATCTGGCTAGAGACCGCGTAGAGGTATCCATCCGGTCCAAAACTAAAGGCATTTGTCCAGGATAAGTAGCGTGGATGTTGCAGAAACTGGCGGTATTTTCTTCTTGAATTTAAGATGCCAATGGCATTTTGAGCCAAGTCTGAAAAATAAATATTGTCTGAGTTATCTATGGAAATTCCATCGCAAATGGGCTTGGTTCCATAACGCTCGACCCGGGTCATGAGCTTAAGCAGGGAGGTCCTCTGGTTACTCAATTCTTCAGCTGGAATTCGGTAGAGACTATGAGAATGCATGGGACCGAAATAAAGCCACTGATTTCTGGAATCAAGGGCTATGGGGTTTGCTCCTAGACGAGGGGTGATCATCTTTCCATCAGGAAGAATTTTTCTCAGACCTTTTCCATCAATAATCAGGTCCAGGTTTTTTGGAGTTACACTCGGATGCCCCTCCAGTACACGCCAGGCCCCGCCTGATTGTGTATTGACAACAATCAACGCTGAGTGATTCCCGCGGGCCGTGTCAGTGATATATATTCGATCCCTGGGCGAATCAATGGCCAGATCATTGATAAATGAGTCTTTACGGGTTATTGGAGGAGGCAATGATATTATTTTTTCTAGACGTTCAAGTCGCGTATTCCAGGCGATAATTCTTGGCGGGTGTGTTGGGCTGGCCCCATCCAGAATCCAGAGAACGCCCTCATGATCACATTGTAATCCAAAGACTTTAGTGAGTTGCAGGCGTCCCGCCTCAGGACGATTCCATGAGGAATCAGGGTAGGGAACGACTTGACCGTCTTCAAGAACTTCAACGACCTGAAAAGGGGGGGTGTAGAAAGCCTGAAGACTTAGAAAAACGCGTTGTTCTGAGGAGACTGTAATATTGCCCGGTGCCAGGGACATCTCATGCAAAACCTCGAGTCTATTCTTTGCAAAACATGCCGAAACCAAGCATAAAAACAAAAAAATGCGATAGGTCATACGTATACCTCCATCCCCATTCTAGCATGATAATAGCTGTACATCCATGCTAGCCAAAAGCATAAAACACCGCTCTATCATTGACTTTAGGTGTCTTGATCTTAAAATTAAATGTAGGAGCTAAGCTTGTATCCGGGTGACTGACAAGGATTTCCTGTGGTCTTCTCTAGGTGCCGAGAGGCTTATTTTGAAACGTATAATTTCGCTACTGATAAGCGTATGTATCAGCACGTCAAATTTATTTGCAGGGTTCATTAGTGAGCCTGCCGGGTCTCCCCCTTCCCAATTGAATGATCTAGCTCTTAAAGAGAATGTTCTCGCTGATTTAAGAACTCTTAAGGGAAAAATTCGCTCTATTTTGGATTCAAGTTCAACTGAACTTTCCCTGAAGGATATCCATGAAGCAGGATACCTGAATTTCATGGAAAATGAGTATTTCTTCAAGACCGGTGTGGAGTTTCTTCTTCAAGAGAGGCATGTGGAATCCATTCGGGCCTTTCAGATGAGCGCGCTTTTCAATGGCTTTGACTTCGCTACCGCTCATAATCTCGGTGTGGCATGGTCGCGCAAAGGGATTTGTGATGAACCTGAGCAGGATAACGCTGATTGTGAAAAAGCCCTGGAGTACCTCAGCATAGCCTTGGAAATGAAACCGGATCATTATCCGTCCTTTCATCTACGCGCCCAGGTATGGGTGGGAAAGCAAGAGTACTTCAAGGCTCTTGAGGATTTTAGTCACGCAATTATTTTAGCGCCAGAACATCACTTTCTTTATCTGATGCGAGCCGGTGTTTGGCTTAAGTTGGGTATGGTGGAAAAAGCTATTGATGATTACTCGACGGCTTATTCTCTGGTTCAGGATGATCAGGTCATGCGAATTATCCAAAGACTCCAGTCCATCCCAGACAGTGCTAATTAGGACTTGATCCCTAAATTCTTTGTTATTTCTCAATCAAATAAATCTGGATCTCAAGAATTTGATGGCTTGATCTATCTGATTTCAAAAAATTTCCTAGAGTGCCGTACTCGTTTTGAAATCGGGTCCTTATTGGCCCGATTTTTTTCAGTTGACGCAGAACTTTCTCCAGATCTTCAGACTTGATTCTTAAGGTTTCCACAGGAGGGTTAGAGTCTTTTCGTGTCCTGGTGCGAGGTGGCGACCCAGGTTTTAGCCAGGGTTGCAACAGGCTTTTTAGCTGGCTTGGGGAATCAGATTTTAAATCGATGCGCACAACGGACACAGGTGAATCCCGGGAGCGGGCAACTCTACTAGATCCCAGAATAGTTTTGGACACCATTTTTCGTCTCTGCCTGGCCACAATGGTTCTATTTTTTAAGGACGAGCGTTTCGTTTGGCGAGAGCTTTTTGCCTGGCGTGGCTTCCTCATTTCACTTATGTTTTCTGAGGCTTCGTCATTTTCAGGAGACCTGAAGGAAAAAGCTTCAGCCAGTCCTCTTTGGACCTCTTTGAGGCGTTGGAGATCTGGCTGTGGTGCCCGCGAAGGGCGTGGCAAAGATTCCTGTGTAATTTCTTGATCCATTGGAGTTCGATCCTCTTCGTTACTTTCTTGGTCTTGAAGTGCAGAGGAAAATTTAGACTTATACGTGATCTGGCTCTGCTCCTCTCCTGGAGTATTTGACCGGGCCAAGAGCGGCTGGCCTTTGATTTGAGAGCGGATTTCGATCCCTTCTACTAAAGGTTCAGATTCTGCAATCTCTGACTCGTCCCAGGACTGAGATGGATAGGTGGTAGGACTCTCGTATTCCCATTGAAACCACGGGATTTCTCCCCCTAGGAAAAACAAGAATACGACTGCGGCAGCCAGCCCTGAGCTGATCGGTGTGAGATATCGACTTAAATTTCTCGTGAAATCAGGGCGAGAGAGGGTGAATGATTTTTGAGACAGTTTTTCATGTGTCTTGTCCAAGAGGTCCAGAGGGGGTGAAGCTTCCTCAATTCTACGAACAGAGGCTATGAGAGACCTTAAGGTTCCCATCTCTTCCAGACAGCTTTTACATTCCTGCAGATGTTCGCGCACAGATTCGAGCTCCTTATCATCAAGCTCGCCATCCAGGTAGGCCCCAAGGTTTTCGAGAACTTCATCACAGCGCATGATTAAGGGACCTCCGAGTTCAGCCCAGGGCTCTGATCCTGGGACAGCTTTTCTCTTAACTGGGCTCTTGCCCTTGAGAGACGGGATTTCACGGTTCCTGTAGTGCATTCAAGAATCTCGGAGATTTCCTCATAGTTGAGATTTTGAAAATCCCTCAAAACAATAATTGATTTAGCTTTGTCAGGAAGTTTAGACAGAGCCTCAAGGATAGCTTCACGGGTTTCAAGTCTTTCAACAGTATCTAGAGGTGAATCCGGAGAAGCTGTCTGAGTCGTGCCTTGAGATGCCTCCAGTTCATGATCAAAGGGGGTCTCAAATTTGGACTTGCGACGGGTTTTCTCAAGACGGTTTTTGCAAGTATTGATCGCGATACGGTACAGCCAGGTATAGAAGCTGGATTGTTCTCGAAATTGATGGATTGCGCGGTAGAGCTTAACAAAGACTTCCTGGGTCAGGTCGCTGGCTTCTTCATGGTCTCCCAACATTCTTAGGGAGAGGTTAAATATTCGACGCTGATACATCTGAAATAAGGCATCGAAAGCCTTTTCCTTACCTTGCTTTAAAAGCGAAACCAATTCCAGTGCTCTCTCCTGCTCTGAAGGAAGCACATCTTTTTGGGGCATCGACTGAGATTTCATCACAACGGCTATCATATCTCCAAAACTGCCCCCTAAGCAAAACCGATGAAGGTCAAGAATTCAGAATGACTCGGTGTGATCCTCTTATCTTCAACTTCCTATGTTTCCTCTGATTCCTCTGCTCCCTTTGATTCCTTCCCCCTCACCCTGTTTCTCTTAGACTAACCCAAAGGGTTTTAGGTTCCAGATTTAAAACAAAAAGAATTTTCTAAGGCTGAAAATTAAAATAAACGTCGCACCGGCAGCGATGAGCTTGGACCATAAATAGTGGATTGAAAGTCCATCTGTACAGGCCCAGAGTATCAAATGATGAAATGGAATGGCCCCCAAGCCTACGGTGAGAAATACTGAAAACTCCTTGGATCGTTTCTCAAGTTTACGGTGAGAGAACACGTATCGAATGGACAGAACATAGTTGAGAATATTTCCCAATAGGATTGCCACGAGACCTGAAACTAAATAGTGAATGCTCAGATAATGAGTCATCAGAAATAGGAGCCCGAAATCACTTAGAAAACAAAATAGTGAGATTCCAAAATAACGTAGAAACTCCACTCGCAATATTCTGCGACTTTTTTCAGGAGATCCATCTACTAACCTCATAGACTCTACTCTAGCAGGGTTAGAACTAGATGCAAAGTATTCTACATTGGTGATTCAGGTGCTAAGTTTTGAGTTTTGCGATAGAATCCGCTGGCAAGTAATGTTAGCGCGGCTTTGGGAGAACTGAAATGAAAACGGTGATTGATTTCTTAAAGGACCTGGAAGATGTTCAGGACGTTATCTGCGATGAACGCAGAAGGTTCGAGAGTTATTACGCAGTTGCTGAGAACGCATCTGAAGCGGATCAGAAAAAACGTGAGGAACTTGTGGAGATTCTCAACTCGCTTGAAATCGAGGTTTGTCCTGAGTCGCTCCTGGCCCTGGTAACTCGTCTTGTTTCCTTACGAGAGGAACCCATGGTTCAGGTCTTGAAAAAGGCCGGTAGGACTGAGGTGGGGATTGATGCGGCCAAAGCACTTGCCTACAACTGGGTGAGCTCCGTTTACACTTCATCCCAGGAGCGAATCCTTGATGTGATTCAAGCACGGGAGTTGCTAACCCCTTTTTACCGTGAAGTTCTCAAGGGTGTTCACATGATCGGGCAGGCCTTTAATCAGTGGCAGCCTAGATGGACACAGGTCATTCTGGAAGGCGTGAATCGCAGATTATTGAACCAATTTCAGGGCGACCGTAAGGCGGTGCACGAGTATTTAGCCCGTGAGTCCCTTCTGGACAAGGGCCATAAGGGGGAGATAGGTGATCGCTCCTACTCTGCTTTAGTTGATGAGGGGGGTCGCTGGGTTTCCAAAGCTTACTCGGAGGTGTTTCCCGATGATGTCCAGGCACTTGTGTTTGAGCTGAAGGAATGGTCTGAGGCTTTAAAAAATCATAGTGACAACACCTTCCATGAGGGCGAAGAGTGGCTTAAATATATCGAGACTTTGAGGCTCGCTCTGATCGAGAAAGATGTCAACCGACTGATTCCGCTATGGTCGGATGTTGATCGCGCATGGATGAAAATTACAGGGCCTATTCAACCCGCCCACCCCTTGGAATATTATGAGGACCATTTTCGCAGTGCCGTGGCTTTGGAATGGGATCTTCGTATTTCAAACCCCGAACATGCCACTCGAGGGGCTCGCAAAGACAAGGTGAAGGCAATGTCCTGGAGTCTGTTTGAATCACTAAACCTGAGTGATTCAGCCTATGTCCAGATTGCGCGTAGCGCTATGGATAAACTGGATGCCGTTCAATTGCATATTGGTCGCGTTGGATTTTGTTACGGAGCAGATTTCTGTGGAATCCCTTCGGCGCAGGTTGTGCCTAATGATGAAGAGGTGTCCTCTCAAGTAGGAAAGAAAATTTTTGCCTTTCCTGATCGTGTTCTGGATGACTTGAGGGCGCGGCCATTTATGCGTCTTACCCGTGAGGTTTACGACTCTGAGTTCATTGCTGAGCAACGTCGGGTTTTGTTTCAGGATCGTATTTTATGGTTTCATCTTTAAGATATATCAACTCTGGGTCATGAGTATGGTCATATTCTTTGGGTGGGAGAGGAAACTGAGGCACGCATGAATGTTTCTGGTAACTATAAAAACGTAGAGGAATGGAAGGCTACCATGGGGGGCCTCATTACGTTTTTTCAGGATAGCCAGGGTGAAGCCAGTTCCTGGGATCTAAAGAAAAGAGTGATTGATGATCTGGTAAAGCGCAGTGTCGGAATGATAAGTGCCAAGGAAATCTCGGAAGCAGAGCCCTATTACGCTGAGTCTATGATCCATCTGGCTGGATTGTTTGAGAGCAAAACTTTGGATTTTTCGCCGACCACAGGTCTAAAACTCAAGATTGACGAAGCCACATACTCAAAACTGACGGACTGGTATTTGGAGACCTATAGGGAGTTAGTGTCTGACTACTATCTTCCCAGAAAAGATCCTAGCGAATTTTTGTATCGCTTTGTAAGAATGCGCGGTGACCGCTTTATCCCACGTGACTCTAAAATTACCCAAATGGCAGATTGGTTTTGGGACTTATATCAAAAATTCGGTCGCGAAATCGACACTACAGACCACAAAGACAATTATTTACCCTTTGATTGTTAGAATGTTGTGGTGCTGAAGGTTAATGGGCTTTAGGGGGTTTTCTAGTCTCAGAATCTAATTTTTTTCTCAAGTTTCAGATTCACCTCTGCCTTATCCTCCCGGTCAGACAGTTTTCTTTGAATCTTAAATAGGGCTCCACCTTCGGTTTCCATGTCGAGTTCCTGGGTTTGATGGGACCTACCTTCGACCTCTTCACGGCTTAATCCAATTTCAAGGGATTCTCCAAGTTTTTGGCTGAGGCCGAAGCCGCGTTTCTCACCCAGAGATAGACTTCTAAGCTCTAATCCAATGGGACTGAGGGTATTGGAAAGCAGGCTTGAGACCAGAATATTCAAACTTTCCTTGGCGGTTTCCTCAAGACTTGAATTGGTGTCTTGCTGTGCTGAAGAGCCCCCAGGCATGTTTTTTACCACGGAGGAAATTTTATCAATCAGTATCTCAAGACTTTTGCCTCCAGCCTCACCATCCTGATTTTCAATTTTATAGCTTAGTTGCGGATAAATTCCACGAATTTGAACATCAAGTTTTTCCACCCCAAGCGATATTATTGTATTGAGATGAACCTCGATTCCCCTGAGTCCGGTTTCTGTTTGAGGCCGTGCTCCCCAAAGTTTTACCAATTGCTGTTTATAGCTTAGGTTTTGAAATTCTGTAAGCGTAGCGAGATCTTTTTCTTCGGGAGAGGACACGGACTTGCTCGGGGAGTAGAATCGAATCCATCCAGGCTCGGACAATTTGAGACTAAGTCCGGCGATTGAAACACTCGCCTTTGGAATCTTAATCGAACCTGAAAGGTCTTGGGTTTTTTGATAAAATTGAATCTCGGGTATGATCCAGGCTTTTAGCCCTTTGTTGTTGAGGTTCACTCCCTCTGGACTTGACTTCAAGGTGAAAATCAGAGGACGAGTGGCAGGCGTGGGAGGAGTTTCAGCCTTGGTATTAGCAAGGGCAAGAATTTGACTGGGTACCAAAACTGTGCGGGTGAGCATTGCTGTGGCTTGAATCGAAGTTTCTAGGATGTGGATATTTCCATGGATGCTAGCCATGCTATCTCGATACCTGACCTTACCGACATGAATATCAAGTCCCAGGTTTGAGCTGTCATAGGGAACAACTCCGTTGACAAGAATGTTCTTAGCAATAATAGTCCAGGGTTTCTTGACCTCCAGGTTGCTCAGGCTCAATGACTCGAGATCGAAGGATTCAGGAGTGATTTTTCCCTTCAGCTTACCCTGGCTTTGAAACTCTAGCGGTTTAGCTTTATCCATGTCGAACTCTGCGCTAATCGAAAGATGACCCAGGTTCAAATGTTGTTTATGAATTCGTCCTTGGGTCTTTAGCTGTATATGGGTAGAGTTTGCCGCTTTATAATCAAGTTCTAACTCTAACTCTCCATGGGATAGAAATCCTTGCTCTTTGGAGAAATTAACTTGAGTATCGACTTTTACGAAGGCCTGAAGAAAATGCTTGGCGGTCTGAAATTTGAGGTTAAAACCAGGGCTTTGTAACTGTGCTTGTGACGCCAGGGTGGCGCGGTTGATTGCAAAATTTTTCAAGTGCAGGGACTCGTCTCTGGTGTTAGAGATTTCAAGCCTTGGGATCTGAATCTGATTTTGATTTAAACGGATTTCAAGGTTCTTGAGTTGGAATCTGTCTCCAGGCTTTGTTTTGAGTTCAAAAGACTGGACTATGCCCTGTTCTAGTTTTAGCGGAAACGTTTTGAATATTTCGAGTGTGTTTCCCTGTTCGTTCGTTTTGGTAGGTTTGTTTTGATCTGAAAACTCAAGCCCGTCAAGCAGACCGGATTTTATTTTCAATGATTTGATTTTACCTTGGAGTAGATCCATAGGTTTCCACCTTACTCTCAAATCCTTGAGAACCAGACGAAATTCACCAGAATTCAAGGTTAGTATTTGACATTGCATTCCACGGCCCGAAAGCCAACGAAATTTCTCAATTTCTAACCCGGAAATCGAAAATAAGTCTCTATCATAGGAAAAAAACCAAAGACCACAGAAAATCAACGGGGAAATCAGGACAAATCCCAGCAAGCAATTAAGAATCAGCTTAAGAAATTTCATGAAGTCGGTGTTCCAAAACAAAGGGCAGGACGGTATCAATATCCGACTTTGCAACTCTTTCTCTTGAGTTGAGAAAAGCCTGGGATTTGGATGCTAGAGCGAGATCAAGGGTGGTTCGAACCGAAAGCTGTGGGTTACGGGTGCGGGCCTCCTTGATGAATTTTAAAAGATAGTTTTCCTCATTTTCATCAAGGCTGATACTGTAAATCAATCTTTGAATTTCCAAGATCTCTGCGCAACCCAGGATAGAATTGAGAGGCGACGAAGGAACCGTCAGGTTTTGGTGGAGCCTGAGAATGCGCGATTCATCTTCGGTCCCGGGTAATGAAACCGAGCAAGAGAGCATGAAATGGTCTTTTTCCGCAGGATGGAGGGGGTGCGAACTCAAAGGATTTGAGGGCCAGGCAGTAGCCAGCACCATGAATGGCTGGGTAACGTGGGTTTCCTCCTCTCGGTATTTGATGGATTCCCCTTGCATAACTCGTCGTAGCTGGGTGCGAAACTCAAAATTACGGCGTTCAATCCCATCTACAATAAGGATGTTTTTTCCCATGAAGTCATTCTGATGATCCGCTATGCCACTTTCTAATTCCAGGGATTCGCAGAAGGCTTGAATCGCGGTAGACTTCCCGCTTCCCGGACCGCCTTGCAAAAGAATATGTCGACCTGCCAACAGCCCCATTAACAGGCAGTTCACCATAGTGCTTTGACCGATGAGGCGCGTGTGGATCTCTGATCGTACCTTTTCGATCTTTGTCAGCCAGGGACTGATTTCCTGGGGGGAGGCCTTGGGAGCAATCCTATAGATCAGCTTGCGATCCTTATCATGGCGAACTGAGCTTAAATCAAACTTTTCCATCCCAAACCCTTGTTTTACTACATCATATCACCTTGGCCGTTTGTTAAGGGAAAGTCTTGAGGTAGAGATCCAAGCATGGGATAATGGCTCGTTAGCGAGTAGGGGGTAAGTATGCTAAAGAGGATTCCAAAGAAACCTAGAGTTGTAATTGAACCGGTTGGCGAGAGTCTTGAAGATCGGGTTTTAACTCAAAAGGATGTTGAAGAGCTTTTCGATCAGGGGGAATTCAATCTGGAGTTTTGTACCCTGTCGCAGGTTGTGCTTAAGAAGGCCAAGCTTCCTGAGCTGAACCTGCGTGATGCAGATTTACAAGGACTCCAAGTTAGCGACGCCATCATGTCAGATGCCAGGTTTGAACAGGCTGAGCTTACAAAGTCAGGGTTTGATGATGTGTGTTTGGAGCGTTCCAATTTCTCGGAAATTTCGAGCACTGATCTGAGTTTTAAAAACGTTACTCTCAGTAGTGCTAATTTTTTTGACGCCGACCTTTGCGGGGCAGTCTTTTTCGACGCCGATTTAAAAGATTGTAATTTTCACCAGGCAGATTTGTCCAGTGCAAGGTTTGAAGACTCTGTACTAAGCGGGGCTTCCTTCAAAGATGCAGATTTGGCCGAAACCGTGTTTCAAAATATTACTTTCAAGGATACCGATTTGAATGGTTCTGATTTGGATGAAACTGTCTTTGAGGAATGCGAGGGAAATATCCTCTATAATGGAAAACCTTATGAGATTGAGGAGTTTGTCTCGTCTTTGAGTGATTTGAAATCAGACCCCACTGGGTTTTGAAAGAGTCGCAAGTCAAACTCTGAAAGGCTGGCAAAGATATGATCAAAAATATCAGCCG
>CAZRLV010000098.1:0-10859 GCA_964600955.1 uncultured bacterium | reverse complement strand
ACCTATCTGCTTAAGGTACTCGGACTTACATAAATTTAGATGCAATCGCCCTGTGGCCCAAATACTGGATAAAGTGATGATAGATACCAGCATAACGGCTCGTAAATAATGACGGACTTCATCGATATGATGGCCGTGAGATAAAAATAGGTTTTGGGCGGGAACCAAACTCTGAATCAGAAGCCCCCCAAGAAAGAGTGTGAACAGCAGAGCACCGAGTCCCAGACCTGAATAAATCCCGGCATAAATGGACAGGAGTAAAAGTAGGACTGAAACCCGGATGGGAGATCCCTTTCGCTGAAGTTTTAATTCGAGTTTGGGTTTTCC
The DNA here is from genome assembly GCA_964600955.1 of uncultured bacterium. GTDB lineage: Bacteria > Muiribacteriota > UBA6191 > UBA6191 > UBA6191 > CAZRLV01. The sequence continues at coordinate 10,532 of CAZRLV010000098.1, read as the reverse complement.
CATGGGGATGAATCCCGTGGCCTCTACGGCTTCAAAAAACTTGGCGGATCGGCCAAAATAGGTGAAAACAAAGGATTCTGGGTAGGTGTTTTTAGAATGTAAAATCTTTACCCCATTGATTCCAAAAACCTTGATGGGCAGTAGTTTGATGATTTGAAATTTATTAAATTCGTATCCTCCTACGGCGGTCCACAAATGAATTTGATCGTGGGTTACACTGAGTCGGGCCAGGGGAAAGCCTGAGTTGACCCAGCCGATTGAAGCACCGCCCTGTCTGGAGAATTTCTCTACCGCACTCATGCAGACTCTTCCCTGGATTCGCGCAAAACCTCAAGAATTGGAATTTGAAAGGATCTTTCAGTAAACAATTCTAGATCCTCCAGGGTCAATTTAAGCCTTTGAATCCATGCCTCGGGGGGGTGGCCCAGTTCTGACGGATCAAATCCCAGTCCAAGATCTCGATAGAGCTCAAGGAGTGAGGTTTCTCCCAGGTCACGGCAAAGGGTAAAGGCGCCTCCTTCAGTTCTGACGATGTATCTGTGCTTGGAGAGGGTAAACAGGCATTGGTTGATCCAGGCCTGAGATGAATTGATACAACGCAGGAGGACTCTGGATTTGATCACCTTACCCTTGAGACTGGAGCGGTGTAGAAGATAGAGAACCTCCAGCGCGATAAGCAGGGTCAGAGTTGGAGGAGGTCCGTTTTTTGGATTTTTCCAGTCTTCTGGTTTCAGAAAAGATCTTTCAGGGAGAGTGGCAACAATCTCCGCTCCTAAAAGTGCAGCGGCCCAGGACAGGTAGAGCCAGATTAAAAAAATCGGGATGGTGGCCAGAGTGCCATAAAGTACCTGATAAAAAGGAAAATGGGTTACATAGGCCCCAAAGCCGATCTTAAGAAGCTCAAAAAGTGTCGTGGCGATTGCACTTCCCACCAGGGCTTGTCTCCAGCGCACAGAGGTACTGGGAATCATGATATAGAGCAGAAAAAAAGCCAGCCATTCCATCAATGAGGGTAAAGCGTAAAGAAATGCCAGACTGACCTCTTTTACACCAGGAATATTTAGAATTTTAGCCTGGGCAAAAAGATAGCTCGACAGCGAAAGACTGGAGCCAAGCAGCAGGGGTCCCAGGGTGATGATTCCCCAGAAAGTAAGCAGATTCGTAAAAACCGTACGCTTTCCCGGTGTTTTCCAAATTGCGTCAAACGAACTTTGAATGGTTAATAAAAGCAAAACGGAAGTTACAGAAAGAGAAGTGATCCCAAACAGCGTGGAGTGGTGCGCATTTTGTATAAATTTACGCAGATAGATTTCCACGGATTGACCCGTAGCCGGAACCAGGGCGCTGAACATAAGCTCCTGAAGTCGCTCTCCCATCTCCTGAAAAGCGGGAAAGGCACTGAGTACCGAAAAAGCAATCGCAAGAACAGGAGTAATGGCCAGCAAGGAGGTATAACTGAGGCTGGCCGCCGAAGTCAGACAACCATCATCATGGAAGCGGCGAAAGACCACAAGGATAAAATCGAGAGTTTTTGTTCTACGCATACTTGGTTTTTCTAGACAACGCCATCACAGTTTACCAAACCTATCCGGTTTAGAGTAATAGCGCCGTACGCTGGACCCTGTGAGCATAGAGGTCTATACTGGGGAGGCGGTTTCAAAATGGGGGGAGGTTTTGTGGTGGTCCGGTTTCAGATCTTGCTGGTATGCTCCCTTATCTGCTGCTGTAATCTATCCTGGGGCACCAGGTTTGTTCAGGAGGCCCCTGTGTCTAGAAAGGTTTTTTTGCGCAAAACTTTCATGGAGGCCCACGCATGGATTCAGGATGAGGATTTACTGCGAACCAAGTACCAAAAGTTGGTGCAGTCTCCATTTGCGTTTCTTCGAGGTACTGCCTTTCTCTATTATCTGGATTTAAAATCTCCCTCTGGTTATTTAGCGGGTCCCTGGGATTACAAGCAGGTTCCGGAAATATGGATTCAGGGGGATTTTCATTTGCAAAATATTGGGTTTCAGGAGGTTGAAGGCAAGATTTTTCTGGATCTCAATGATTTTGACGAGGCTTCTGTGGGACCTTTTCACTGGGACCTGCTACGTGGTCTTGTGAGTTCCATTTTTTTTCTGGAGGATCTCCCATTTCCCGTTTCAGAGAGAAAGCTACGGGTCTATTTGGCCAGTTTCCTGGATAGTTATCGCCGCAGCCTCAAGAAAAGATCAAAGCCGTTGGATCTGAAAAATCTAAAAGGAATGGTGCGCATAAAAGGCGAGAGGCTTAAAAAAGATAAATCCTTGAAAAAACTCTTGAAGAAGTGGACCCGAAAAACAGAAGACTCAGCTCGTGAATTTCGTCTGGACCATCCGAAGTTAGAGCCTCTATCCTCGAGGGAAGTCCATGCTATTTGTGAAAGATTTGCAAGTTATTCCTCCAAGGTCATGCAGGAAAGCGGACTGGATCAGAGTTATTTCACACTAAAAACCTTGGCCAGAAAAATTGGGGCTGGACTGGGTAGCCTGGGTGTGGATCGTTATCTGATTCTTTTGGAGGGCCCAGGTCCCAAGGCCAAAAACGATATTATTTTGCAATTGAAACAGGAACGCAGACCTTCTTCCTTAGCTGGTCGAGGTTCAAGCCATGGGAGTATGAAGGCTTCTGAGGGTGAGCGGGTGGTGCATGCCATGAAGAATCTCTTACCCTACGCCGATCCTTTGACAGGAGCCCTTGAAATCGGGGATAAGTCATTTCTGGTGACCCGCGTTTCTGCTTTTGAAAAGGGCTTCAAACCATTGGATTTTGAAAACGAAGAGGACTGTCGGGAGTTTATGGAGCTAAGCGGCATTATTCTGGCTCAAGCTCACCTTAGAGGTGCAAAAAGCTCGTTGCTCGGTCGAGGGTTTTCTAATACGGCACGAAAATTTCTCAAGGAGGATAGCATATTCAGGTTGGCTCTTTTAAAGACTGCTATGGACTATGCTGAGCAAGTTCGACTGGATCGTTCTCTTCTGGAAGAACTAATAGACGCAAAGGAATTACCATGAGTTTTAGGGTTGGCGGCTTTAGCACATTGATATTCTTCATTTGGATCAGTTCAATTTTTGGATTGGACCTCAGTCCTGAATTTCAGGCCAAGCTTTATCTTCGCAAGGCTGAAAAACTGCTTTCTGCCAGAAAATGGGGGAGATTGGCAAGGGTGCTCGGAAAATACGACGATCTTCTGCGTAAGCACGACCGCACCACCGTTGAGTGGCCGGATGACTTTTATTTTCACTATGCTTATGCCCTTTACCAGAGTGGAAACTATTCCGGGTTTTATGAAAAAGCCAGCCGCTATTTGAGCCTGCATGGTGATACAGGTCGATATCATCTTAAGGCTCAAGAACTCATGGCAGAAATGGTTGGCGTAAAACTTAAAGTCAAACCCAATTGGGTGTATGTCAAAGCCAAGGATTGCAAAATATCCTATAACAATATGAATGGCAGGGTCTTGAATCTCTATGGAAAACTCGGAGATGTTTGTGATCTACAGATTCATAAACAAGGCTATGAAAGTCAAGCCCACACGGTGGTAATGAGCCAGACCCCTCGGCTTGAGATTATCTTAACGGCCTCTTCTGAGGAGCCCAGCAATTCTTTAACAAAATCAGCCGAAATCTATTAGAGCGAATTACAGACTTCAGTTATGACCCTTTCAGAACAGCACAGACAAAAAATGGAATCTTTGTCGGTTGCGGCAGAATTGTTTGCCGATGCGGCTTTTGAGCCTTTTTTAGCAGAGTATTCCAGTTTTAAAATTCTTCTTGAAGGCGGACATCAGGCCTATTGGAACTGGCTTTTGGCCATAGCGGGTGTGGGTACTGGCTACTTACTGGGCGGCGACGAACTGAGTGAAGAAGACCATAAGGAAGCGGCGCTTTGCTTAAAAGACGGCCTGGTGAATTGGCCTGAGGGCTCCTATGAAACCCTGGTGGACTTTTTTCAGAGCATGGTTGCTGAGTTGGGTGAGAGACATTCTTTTCATCTGGCTATTGGGGAGTGGGTTTTTTCGAAAATGCGCGGAAAAATCGGTCAACCCCCTAAAAAACTAAAAGGGTTTTTAACCAGCGCTGAGCTACAGGAATTCGTGGGCGGTTACACCATGCGTACTTTCCAGGAATACTGGGAAGCTACCAAGTTATCTGCCAAAGACAGCTAAAAGGAAATGTGATGAAGAGGTATATTTTGGCTGTGATCGCTGTCTTTCTAGCCTGGAGTGTTTTGGATTTCCTGATTCATGGAATGTTTCTAAAATCCACTTATGAGGCCACGGCAAGTCTCTGGCGTCCCGAAGCCGAAATGAAAATGGGGCTTATGTCGGCGGTCACGTTGATCTCCAGCTTTTGCTTTGTAGCTGTTTACAGTTTTCTGATCGAGAAAAAATCGATGGCCTCAGGCTTCAAATATGGTTTGCTCTTTGGTTTAGGAGCAGGCACCGGTATGGGTTTTGGGACCTATTCTTATATGCCGATCACATTATTTTTAGCATCCTCCTGGTTTGTTGGAACTCTTATTGAAATCACTCTGGGAGGAACAATCCTCGGCCTGATCTATCGTGAACCTGTCTCTGCATAGACGATTCACTGGGCCAGGGTTATGATAGGAGTGAGGGGGTTCTTATGGCTGAGACAAAGTCAACAGAAAATGAGAAGCAGGGATCCGAGGATACTGCTGGTGGGGCCGATGCGGGGGTTGCTCAGAGAAGATGTCGAATGCAGTCGGTTTATCCCTGTACCGTAATGCGCTACCTCTTTCCTTTTGCGGCAGTGGCCCTCATTGCTTTTTTGCTGGGTCGTTTGCTGACTTCCTTCTAGGGGATTCATTTTCTTCCAGACTTTCAAAATTTAGCTCAAGCTCTGCCCGCACGAAATCCCGTGTAAAAAGGAGCTGATTTTGAAATGCAGTGACAAGTTCCTGCACCTGCTCTTGGATTTCATGCTTTTCGTGGTCCCAGTTGATGACCGCTTCTTCGGACTTGCCCTTTTTTCCCATCAAGGATGTGAGCCAGTGCACGGGGCCGATCAGGCCGTAACCCTTAAAGAAAAACCAGATGGCAGGAATGCTGTAGAGGAAAGCTTTTCCAGGTCTAATGGGCAGCTTGGGCAGCTTCTTAAGCCAGGAAGATTGATCCCAGTCTTTTTCAAGATCTAAAACAGCCTCCTTAACTCTTTGCAGAATTATAGAGCGTCTAAAGGACTCAATTTCACCTTCCCAAGTCTTTTCGGAGACTTCGTTGACGATGGCGCTTAACTCACGTTCCATAATGCAATTATACTCAACTTGATCCTCAAGTCGTTGAATTCATGTTGAAAAAACCTCAGTTCTGGGCCAAGATAAGGCTGGCGGAATATCCCCATGATCAAACCAAGGAGAAGATGTGCGAGAGGAAATTCATCCACCGACCGGAAAAAAACTCACCTGTAAAAACTGGCAGATTGAAGCTGCTTATCGCATGATCCAGCACAATTTAAGCCCGGATGTAGCTGAGGATTGGCAAAATCTTGTGGTTTACGGAGGTCGAGGCAAAGCAGCTCGTTCCTGGGAGGCCTTTGACGCCATTTTAAATTGTCTGCGGAATCTCAATGAAGATGAAACCCTGATGGTTCAGTCGGGAAAGCCGGTGGGTATCATGCGAACGCATTTGGATGCCCCCCGGGTATTGATCGCTAATTCTAACCTGGTTGGCGATTGGGCCAACTGGGAGCATTTTCGCGACCTTGAAGATAAAGGGCTGATGATGTACGGCCAAATGACTGCCGGCAGCTGGATCTATATCGGTACCCAGGGCATTCTTCAGGGTACCTATGAGACCCTGGCTTCTCTGGCACGCAGGCATTTTGGGGGCAGCTTGAGGGGAACCATTACCTTGACCGGGGGGCTTGGGGGAATGGGCGGCGCACAGCCATTGGCCATTACAATGAATGAGGGAGTGGCGCTTTGTGTTGAAGCAGATCCCGAGCGTATCCATCGTCGGATACGTGAGGGCTATCTCGATGTTTCGGCTAAAAACATGGAGCATGCTTTGGAGCTTGTATCCGAGGCTCGCGAGGCTAAGAAGGCTCTCTCGGTGGGGCTTGAGGGGAACTGCGGTTTGATTTTACCGGCATTGGTAAAGCAGGGCTTTCGGCCTGAGGTGGTCACCGACCAGTGCTCCGCTCACGATATGCTCCATGGTTATCTCCCTTCCCAGATTTCCTTCTCTGAAGCTCAGACCTTGCGAGATTCCAATCCTGAGAAATATATAGCCCTGGCTCGCAAAACTGTCGTTTCTCACTGTTCGGCCATGCTCGATTTTCAAGATCAAGGTTCCATTGTTTTTGACTATGGCAATAATCTTCGCGGAGAAGCCCTTGAAAATGGATTGAAAAACGCCTTTGATTTCCCTGGATTTGTCCCCGAATATATTCGCCCCCTCTTTTGCCAGGGTTCCGGTCCTTTTCGCTGGGTGGCTCTCTCGGGTGCCCCTGAAGATATTTACCGTACAGATCGGGCCGTACTCGAAGCGTTTCCTGGCAACGAGTCATTACGACGCTGGATTACCATGGCTCAAGAAAAGGTCAAATTCCAGGGGCTTCCCTGTCGGATTTGCTGGCTCAAATATGGAGAGCGTGAAAAATTTGCGTTGGTTTTAAATGATCTGGTGCGCAGAGGTGAGGTTCAGGCCCCCATCGTGATCGGGCGTGATCATCTTGACTGTGGGTCGGTGGCTTCCCCCAATCGTGAAACGGAAGCGATGCTCGATGGTTCAGATGCGGTTGCTGACTGGCCTCTTTTGAATGGACTGGTTAATGCCGTCAATGGTGCCACCTGGATCTCCATTCATCACGGAGGCGGTGTGGGCATGGGAAAATCAATTCATGCTGGAATGGTCATTGTTTGCGACGGAAGTGACGGTGCGGATGCTCGTTTGAAACGGGTATTGAACTCCGATCCGCAGATGGGCATTTTACGTCATGCCGATGCGGGTTATGAGGATGCCCTTAAAGCGGCTCGTGTTCACGATATTCAGATTCCAATGGGTCGCAAATGAAAGCCGTTATTAACTGTTCTAAGCTCGTAACTTGTACCGGTTCCGACCTGCGGCCCAAGCGCGGGGCTGACCTGGGTCAGGTGGGTGTGATTGAAGGTGGGGCCATCATTGTAGATGGGACGAGAATCCGGGCTTTGGGGACCGAATATTCACTGCGAAAAACCCTTGAAAATATTGCCAGGGAAGATATTCTTGACGCTGGAGGCCGTTGCATCATTCCTGGATTCGTGGATTCGCATACCCATGCGCTTTTTGCCGGAACCCGTGAAAAAGAATTCGCCATGCGCGTGGCGGGTAAGCCTTATATGGAGATCTTGCAAGAGGGCGGCGGGATTTTGAATTCGCGCAAGGCCCTACAGGCAGCTTCGGATGAGGAGATCCTGGAACAAACCAGTGCGAGGCTGGGGCGCATGCGCTCTCTGGGAACAACAACCGTTGAGATTAAATCCGGCTATGGCTTGTCTACCGAGCAGGAGCTGCGTTCCCTGCGTTTAATCAAAGAACTGGAAGAACGCTTTAAAATGGGGATCCATGCTACATTTTTAGGGGCTCATGCGGTTCCGCCTGAGTATAAGAATGCCCGCCGTGATTTCGTAAAACTGGTCTGTAACGAGATGTTGCCTGAGGTTGCTTCTAGAAACCTGGCTGAATTTTGCGATGTTTTCTGTGAAGAAGGGGTCTTTAGCGTTGAGGACACGACTGAAATATTTGAAGAAGCTCAGGCACAGGGGTTGAAGATCCGTCTGCATTCTGACGAGATCACGGCTCTTGGAGGTACGGAGCTAGCTTGTTCCATGGGAGCCCTTAGTGTAGACCATCTCATCGCGGTTACGGACTCAGGCATGGATGCTTTGGCGGAATCTTCCACCATGGCAACCCTTCTTCCCGGAACCTCTTTTTCACTGATGAAGCCCTATGCTCCAGCTCGAGAAATGATTGAAAAGGGCGTGGCGGTGGCTCTGGCCACAGACTGTAATCCAGGCAGCTGTTATACCGAGTCCATGCCCATGATTCTCTCACTGGCTTGTCTGAATCTGGGAATGAGTCCAGAGGAAGCGCTAAACGCTGCCACTTATAATGGGGCCTGCGCCCTGGGTTGTCAGGAGCATACGGGTTCTCTTGAGGTGGGAAAAGAGGCGAACCTGGTAGTGCTGAGTGAGGGTGACTATCAATCCCTTCCCTATCATTTTGGTATAAACCCGGTCTGGAAAACTATGTGTCAAGGCCGGTGGGTTCATGGTGACGAGATCCATGGCTAAGGAATTTGTTCACTTACACGTTCATTCCGAATTCTCCCTGTTGCGCTCCTCTTCGCGGGTGAGTGATCTGGTTTTACAGGCGCGTGAATTTGGGATGCCGGGTCTGGCAATTACCGATCGCGGCAATATGTTTGGAGCTGTGGCCTTTTTTCGTGAAGCCAAGAAGCTGGGTATCAAGCCGATTCTTGGGACCGAGGTGTTTTTTACGACGGGGCTCATGGACACAAAGAAAATTCCCGACCCTTATGAAAATTATAGCCGCGTATTGTTGGCTAAAACCACAGAAGGCTACCAAAACCTGATGAAGCTCTCGTCGCTTTCCTGGAACGAGGGATATCATTTTATTCCCCGCTTGGATCAGGCCACCTTTGAGTCCTATTCCAAGGATCTGATCATGATTTTACCCAGATTCGCCGGAAAGATCACGGCTTTGCTGGAGAATCAGCAGCGCAATGACGCTCTTTACGAACTGCATCAGCAAAAAGATCTGCTGGGTGAGGGAAACCTTTATTTGGAGGTCCTCAATCGCGGCTTGCCCGGGGAGATAGAGCTGAACCAAAGACTGAGGGAATTGTCCCAAGAGTCAGGAGTTCCTCTCGTGGCCACTAATGACAGTTTTTATACCCATCAATCCGATGGTGAAGCGCATGAAATTCTAATGGCCATCGATGAAAAGATGACGCTCACAGACCCCAGGCGCCCTCAATTTCCAAATCGTGAATTCTATTTCAAAAGCTCCGAGCAAATGCTTGAAGCTATGCACGGTTTCGAGGATGCCTGCGAGAATACTTTGGTGATTTTGGATGACTGTAATGTAGAGCTCAAATTCGATAAATTGTTCCTGCCCCAGTTTGAGGTTCCTGCGGACGAGGATGAGAACAGTTTTTTGGAGTCCGAATGTCGCGGTGGAATTCCCAAGCATTACGCTGAGTCGTATTCTCAGATTGAAGAGCGGCTGATATACGAGCTTGATGTCTTCAAGGAAATGGGTTTTGCCTCCTATTTTTTGATCGTCTCTGATTTTATTCATGCCGCTCGTGCCAAGGGAATTCCTGTGGGGCCGGGACGAGGGTCTGCGGCGGGGTCGATTGTTTCCTATTTGCTGGGGATCACCAATATTGATCCCCTGGCTTATGGTTTGTATTTTGAGCGGTTTCTCAATCCTGCCCGCATTTCGATGCCCGATATCGATATTGATTTCTGCTACCGGCGACGTGATGAAGTCATTCAGTATGTCAAGGAGAAATACGGACAAAAGCGCGTGGCCCAAATCATTACCTTTGGAACCCTAAAAGCCAAAGCGGTACTCAAGGATGTCTCGCGAGTTCTGGAAATTCCCTTTGAGGCTGCCAATGAAATCTCAAAATCAATCCCGGATGATGCTAAAAATCTTGCCGATGCTCTAGAGAATTCCCTGGAGGTTCAGCGTTGGCGCGATCAATATGAGCAGTTGTTTAGCGCGGCTTTAAAACTGGAGGGGTTGCCCAGGCATACTGGGATTCACGCAGCCGGAGTGGTGATAGCACCAGAAGAGCTAAGCCGTTATGTTCCTCTTGCCGGTCAGCGTGAAGACAATGATATTTCCACCCAGTATGATGGAGTGGTTCTTGAGTCTCAGGGTCTACTTAAAATGGATTTTCTGGGACTTTCGACCCTGACGGTAATTCAGGACACATTGGACCATATTCAAAAGAATCGCTGCATTGAGCTGGACCTGGACAAAATTCCCCTGGATGACGAGGAGAGTTTTGAGTTGCTCAGCTCTTCGTATACAGCAGGTCTTTTTCAGGTAGATTCTCCTTTATTTCGCGGCATCATCACAAAGATGCAGCCTCGTTGTTTTGAGGATGTAATCGCTCTGGTAGCCCTTGGAAGGCCGGGTCCCCTGGAGTCTGGAATGGTGGACATCTATTGTCAGTCCAGAAAGGATGAGTCCGCCATTGAGTATCCTCACGAAAAACTTGAGGATTTGCTCAAGGAAACTTTCGGTGTGATTCTTTATCAGGAACAGGTCATGAACTGCGCCGTAATTTTAGCCGACTACAGCATGGCTCAAGCCGATGAATTGCGTAAGGCCATGGGTAAAAAGATCAAAGCAGATATCCAGAGGCATCGCGATCTCTTTGTCGAGGGAGCGGTTAAAAACGGAATTGACACCACCAAAGCGGATGAAATCTACAATATGATTGATAAATTTGGCCGCTACGGATTCA
>CAZRLV010000097.1:0-10909 GCA_964600955.1 uncultured bacterium | reverse complement strand
ATTCTTACAAACGGACTTTACTTTAATTTCCATGAATTGCCGTGTTCAGGGTTCGTACTCATTTGCCTTGTCGAGCCCCTAGTAATTGGTGTCTGGGATAATCTCAACTTTCATCGTATAAAATTCTATGGCTTCAAACCATACACTAAATTGACCGCACTCCATATGAGTACCCGTAGCCAGGTACTTGGTTCCACATTCCAAGTCCGCTACTGAATACCCTGATTTGATCTGTAAATGGTTTTCCTTCGAAAGACTTTGGATCAAGTAGTTTGCTATTTGGATTGAAGTCGATGAGGCTCAAAATGTATAAGAAATCTTGAGGTTGATCAAGGAATATTAAGTTATTCATTGCCTCTTTACGTTCCTTTGTTACGGCATATAGACCTAAGCGCAGTTTCTGTTGGAAAGTTTGACTAAGTTCGCTTGCGATTTCCATACTCTTCGCATTAATTTGTTCATGATAGCGGTCAATTTGTTCAGCAATGTCTCTGATGTCATTGTTTAGGCCAAACTTTACTTCAATCAAGCAGGGTTGGACTTTTCTATTTTTAGAGCGGTTATTGCGATCCCAGTAGAATCCTAGGAGGTCAAACCGCTCGCTTCCTACAGCATACTGCCTATCTACAATGAAGTACTCCGTATTGTTCCCTAGTTCTCGATTATTTGATCGGATCAGTAATTGCTCAAATTCTATCTCCTTCATTAAATAAAAAATTACCAATCTGATCATGCAGAATTATATTTGCCTTGATACGGGGGATTACCTCAACAAATCGTTGCGTAGATTCAGGCGTGTCAAAATTGAATTCACCAGCTTCAGGGTAGAATTTGTCATGGATTTCAGCTCGATAGCCTCGCCCAGAACTGCTCAACTTCAGAAGAGAGTTGCCTTTGTAGTAAAGGTTTATGTAACCCGCCCTGATCTGAAAATCAAGATCCTTATCGTTTCTAACGGCCTGCATCAAGGGTTGCAATCTCCCGTTTTTTTCATCGATTAGGTCTTCAAAAAAGATGTCTGACAGTACGTGTTTACTCACTCAATCCTCCACAAAAAAGCTACACTACAACCAATTTTGCCTGTTTCAGTCCGAATTTACAAGTTTTTAAAGCCTAAACTATTCACTACCAATTTGCCATGAAAATCTGCAGACTTTAGCATTTGTTGGGCGCCATTGAAACTTCAAGAATAGTCTCATTCGGAGGGTTATCACCTGTAAAGCCGCCCCAGGATCGGGTGAATACGGCTTGGCAGTATTGGGCGTTTTTTAGGTTGTATTTTCGAGTGATTTCTTTGAATTCTTGTTTTTGAAACCCAGCAGGATCGGTGCGTAGGTCGATAGCAAGGATTTTGACACCGCATTCACTTAGGAAGGTTCCGCATTGACCTATGAAATCCTGGGTCTTGGTTTTGTCAAATGTTTCATCATCTAGGTCAAAACCATGCTTAGAACATTTTTCATAATGACAGCCATTCCTACAGATCCCAATGTCATTAGCTTCAGTCATCGAGGGGTGGGAATACCCCAAAATCTGTCATCCTCCGACTTGATCGGGGGATCCATCTTCCTCTTCTCTTTGGTAAGTCGTGCTTGACCAAGATTTTCGACCTTTTAAATGGATCCCCCGGTCAAGCCGGAGGATGACAGGAAGATGACGGGGGCTTTAAGGCTTGTAGGTGAAGAAAAGATGGATTCTGAATCGAGTTCAGGAGGACGCGGTGGAGGTTCAGGATGATGCGGTGACTGTTCAGGATGGCGGTGTGGGGTGGCAGACTGTTGGGTTGGGGTTTCGAAAATTTGCGGTTGGGGGGTCAAGGATAGGCAATCTGGGTGCAGCGTATGTATGGGTACGACCTCTCTGGGGTTAAGTTCCCTGATAAAGTCCTTTAGATCTTGCGTGTGGAAATGTCCAGAGCAGTGGATATATTTTTGCTCGCCTGGGATGAGTTTGTGGGCTCTCTCCCAAAGCTTGAGGTCTGGTAGGTAGCCTTTCCACATGGAATAAATCCAAGTAATATTTTTGGTTCCAGATTCAGAGAGCTTTATTGCAATTTTCTCAGCCATGAATTCAGGTAGTCTTAAGCAATACCTTGAGGGATTTGCTGTGATTTGGTTCATATAAATTCTTCTACAGCTTGCAACCTTAATAAATTCGGTTTCCCCAGCCTTTTCAAGGGCTTCTAGATGTCCTCGCAAAAAGAACACTTTGAGTTGCCTATCATTGTGAGGCGGTAGACCTGGGGAGAACTTTTTTAGTTTTTCCAGCATAAATAGTTGAAACAGATCAATCACCAGAGTTCGTTTTGTCCTCAGGCATGCTCGATAAATGGAAACCAGTCGGTCTATATTGGATGCAGCGCAAAGTACAAAGCCCAGGCTTTGCTTTTCAAATGCCTCTACCAGCTGATTTTCGCAATCCTCTTCAGAGGCAGAGCTATCGGATTTATGCGTCTGTCCAAGATTGGTTCCCTCGCAGATCAGAGTATCAATCTTCGATTTGTATTTGGTCGTATTTTTTTTGATCAGCTTTGCTTTCCTGCCATGTTTGCGTAGATCACCCGTGTAAAACACCGTAGAACCAATCTCCAAGTCTTGGATCACCAGGCTACAGGCATCAAATGCCGAGTGGTCTGTGAGCAGGGGGGTAATTTCAAATCCTGGCACTTGGAAAGGCTCAAAAGGCAGAAAGGTCTGAAGGTTTGTGTCATAGCGAAGGAAGGTAAAACGCTGTGTAAAAATTGGATAGATCCGTAGAATCTCCAGGGAGGCTTTGGAGAGGTAAACCGGGATATCGGGGTGAATATAAGAAAGAAGACCTACGTGATCGAAATGATGATGTGAGAGAATGACCGCAGTAATTTCTGGTTCCTGCCAGCGGTAAAGACCTTGGACGTCGGGTAAAACCCCGTTTTCAGTACTTGGGTTTTTCAGGGATTTCTCATCATATTCATCACCGCCAGGCTGCATGAGGGGCATCCCAAAATCCAGGAGAATTCTGCTTTTAGAATTTCTTAGTTCAATACAGTTGCCGCCAATTTCCTTAAGGCCTCGATGTATTTCAATTTTCATATTTCTCTCCAATCTAATCCAAGACTAAAGCAGAGATGCGACAGGTTCTGTCGCAGGGCCAAATAATTCTCAGCTAAAAGACGAAAGTCGAAGCTTGCCAAATGAGCAACTCAACTTTGAGTGCTGAGGAGATATTTAAATGGGGCATTAGAGCATTTTTCAGATATTTATAGCCCTGGATAGCATGTCTGCAATCCAGGGCCGCATCAGTCATTGATCCGGTCTGTATCAAACAGCCACATAATTATATAAACCGCTCTAGGTTCGTTTAAGAAAGTTCAGGATTTGGCGGGGGATCTTTTGTAGGGGTAGTACCTCGTGGGCCGCGTTGAGGTCGATGGCGGCTTTGGGCATTCCAAATACGATGGAGGTTGATTCGTCTTGGACAAAATTTCTTGAGCCTGAGTTTTTCATTTCCAGTAGCCCCTGGGCTCCGTCTCTTCCCATTCCGGTTAGTAGAACCCCCATGGCTTTTCTTCCCACTGTGCGGGCTACGGAACGCATGAGTACATCCACTGAGGGGCAATGGCCGCTGACTTTATCCCCGTCCAGGTACTCAATTGCAAATCCTTGAGGCCCTTTGACGACTTCTACATGCTGATTTCCCGGAGCCAGGAGAATGGTACCCGGAAGTATGGGCTCCTCATGAGAGGCAATTTTTACTTTAAAAGGGGTTTCATGATCAAGAATTGAGGCCAGAGTTTCTGTATAGTCCGGGAGCAGGTGCTGGACCACTACAATTCCCGGCAACGTAGGAGGCAGGTTTTTGAAGATATGCGTGATGGCCTGAATTCCGCCGGTTGAACTGCCCATAGCGATGACCTGGGTTCCAAGAGCTTTTGATTGGGTGGGCATAGCCGATATGGAGATGGCTCCATCCAAGGGTAAACGCAGTTTTTTGGGGTCGACCCTTGCCGCCATCTTTAGGCGGGTCCTTAGTTCCTGAAGAAAGTCTTTGAGGGTCACTTTTCCAGGCTTTTGGACAATATCGTATGCTCCCAGGCTTAGCATTTCCACTGCAACCTTGGAACCCTTTTTTGTTTTTCCGCTCACCGCAACAACAGGTAGCGGCCCCTGATCCTTGAGTCGTCTAAGAAACTCAACCCCGTCCATTCCAGGCATGACGATATCAAGAGAAACCACATCGGGAGGGTCTTTTGCGACCATTTCAAGAGCTTCTTCTCCCGAAGATGCCGTTCCGATGACTTCAAGACCGGGGTCTAGTTCAAGCCCACGTAAAATAACCAGGGAATCTACACGTGAATCATCAACAATCAATACGCGAACAGGTCCTCTAACGGAAGAATGATGGTAGTTTTTGGTGTTCATTTCAGTTTCAGCCCTCTAGGCAAAATTGGGTGATACGCTCAGCTATATCCTGAATGGGAAGTATCTCATGCGACGCGTTTAATTCCGCCGCCGCTTTGGGCATCCCGTAGACAACAGAAGTCGATTCGTCCTGGGATAGATTCATCGCTCCCGATTTTTTCATCTCAAGCAGCCCTTTGGCTCCGTCTGAACCCATGCCACTCAAAAGGATGCCAATGGCACCCTTGCCCGAGATTTTGGCAACCGATTCAAACAGAACATCTACCGAAGGACGATGACCATTCACTTTTGCACTTGAATTGCATTCTACACAGAAGCCAGATTGAACTCGCTGAACCGTCATATGTTGATTTCCTGGCGCCAGGAGAACGGTTCCAGGGAGGATGAGATCTCCTGATGATGCGGTTTTGACCTTCAGTTTTGAGCCAGCGTCAAGGGTGGAAGCGAAGGATACGGTATATTCCGGGAGTAGATGCTGCACAACCACGATTCCCGGTAAAGTGGTGGGCAGGTTTTGCAAAATATGCGAGAGTGCTGGAATCCCCCCCGTTGAAGCCCCAATAGCGATAATTTCAGCCTGATTTTCTGCCTTGGAAGTCACAGGAATTCTGGAATACTTGGGTTTTGGTAAAATCTTGAATTTTTCGGGCTGAACTTTTGCCGAAAGTTTGATACGGGTTCGCAAGGCTGTGTGAAATTCACGTAGGGTGGTTTTTCCGGGTTTGGGAATCAAGTCAAAGGCCCCGGCTGTAGAACTTCGGCTGCCATTTGGGAGCCTTTTTCTGTTTTTCCGCTCACGGCAATGACGGGTATGAGGGAGTTTCTACGCAAGATTTTAATAAACTGCAGGCCGTCAATTCCAGTCATTACGATATCGAGGGAGATGACCTGTGGTTTTAGTTCTTGCACCATTATCAACCCGTCTTCACCCGAATGAGAGATGCCCACCACCTCAATATAGGGGTCTTTTTCGAGTCCCTTTGCGATCATCATGGCATCAACTACCAGAACAGTGACAGGCTTTTTATCAGGGACCGCATCGTGTGAGCTATATGGCATAAGAGCACAAGCTTATAGGGAGGTCAAGGCAGAGGTCAACCGGGATTTGAGTTGGTCTAGGTTGGTTGATTGATTCTTTGCATCTCATCACTGATTTTTGATATCTTGGCCACACGGCCTGCACCCCCCGATTCCCGATGGCAAATCAACAAATTCTGGATGAAGAGATCTTAAAGGAATTCATCCTGGATGGACGCGAGGCTATCTCAGAATCCGAAGATCTTCTACTTGGCATTATGGGAGGGGAATGCGAATCTGGAAACAGCGACGCCATTTCTGCTGTGTTTCGTTCTTTTCATTCTCTCAAAGGCGGGGCTGGATTTCTTTTATTAAAGGGGCTTACCACGCTGGCGCATGAGGCTGAAACTTTACTCGAAACTTTTCGAATGGGAGAAACGGTCTGCGACGACGAGCATATCCAGGTGCTTTGTCAGGTGTGTGATCTTACTCTTGAACTTCTAGTTCATCTTGAAGAAGGAGGAAAGGAAGAAGAATTCAAGGGCGAACTTGAGGAGTGCACCGCAAATCTACGCGCTCTAATTAAAGCTGGCGAGTCTCCCCCCGGGCTTTTGACCTCTGCGGCTCACGAGAAACCGGTGGGCACCGCGCCTAAAACCTCGTCAGCACCGGCGGACCTCAATACGATCAAGGAAAGTCTGCGGGCGATCAAGGCAGACATTTTGATTATGACTCAGTTTCCAGACGAGGCCGATTCCATCAATTCAGCCCTGGAGAGTTTGTAGCGTTTTCTATGCATGGGTCTAGGAGATCTGGCCACCTCGTTGGTTCCTGAGGTGATTCGAATTGAAGGGGTCTTGAAAAAAGTAGTGACCGGCAAGATTGGTTTTAGCCGCGATCTTGGATTTTTACAGGTGAAATGTATTGACCTTCTCTTAGCGGTGCTGGAAGCTGGAGCCGACGAAAAGGACTCGATTCTCAACGATTTAGAGGGTCTTGGACAGCGATTGAATTCCATAACAGGAGAAGGGTCTGAGTCAATTCCCAGAAAAGAGACCCATGAGGGGCCAAGTCAGCAGAGCCAAACTCCAAAAAGAACAGCAGAGAAGGCTCAAGAAGAGAAACCTGAAACGGCTCCCACTCAGATAAAGAAGGCGGTCGTCAAACGCGAAGACATTCGTGTTGATATGGAGAAATTAAACCTTTTGGTGGATATTGTGGGGGAATTAGTCATCGCACAGGACATGGTTTTATGCAGTCCGGAAATGCGTCTGGTGCGTTCTGAAACCATGGAGAGGCGCTTTGAGAATCTTGAAAAACTGACGCGCGAGCTTCAGGAGTTGTCTCTGACCCTGCGCATGGTTCCCGTGGCACCCTTGTTTGGCAAGATGAAACGTGTTGTTCTCGATACTACGCGCAAGGTCAAGAAAAAGGCAAAGTTATTGCTATCGGGTGAGGATACGCGTCTTGACAAGAGATTGGTGGAATTATTGGCAGATCCCCTCTTACATATTATTCGAAACTCGGTGGATCATGGGATTGAGGCCACGGAGAAGCGCCTAGAGCAGGGTAAACCAGAATCCGGTGTCATTTCTTTGATGGCCACTCAGGAAGGAAATGAAATTACCGTTTCTGTCTCAGACGACGGAGGAGGATTGAATCGAGAGTCTATTTTAGCTAAGGCACATTCACAGGGCTTGGGCGTGGGTCTGGACTTAGAAAGCCCTGATAGTGAGGTATACAAGCTTATTTTTTTGCCGGGCTTTTCAACCGCCAGTGAGGTTTCAGAGGTCTCGGGGCGTGGGGTTGGTATGGATGTTGTCAACTCCAATGTGGTTGAAAAACTGCATGGTCGTATTGAGGTTGAAAGCCAGGAGGGTGAGGGTTCTACATTCAGACTTAAGATCCCGGCAACTCTGTCCATTGTGGAAGGCATGATTGTGACCGTAGGGCAGAGTTCCTACGCTCTTCCACTGCTTTCATTGCGTGAATCATTGCAGCCGGGGAAGGGGGAAATCCGCCGTACTGTGGATGGACAAGAGCTTTTATATTTACGAGGGCAGTTGGTGCCCATTTTGCGTCTGCACGAGTTTCATGAAATCGAGGGAGCCGTCACAGAGCTTGAAAAAGGCATCCTCATGGTGGTTGGTGGACGTGAAGCGCGGGCCGCTATACTGGTCGACCAAATTGAGGGACAACAGCAGATGGTCATCAAGCCCCTGGCAACCTATTGTGACCGCGAGAGGTCTTTATCGGGGTGCACGATTCTGGGTTCAGGTGCAATCAGTCTGGTTTTAGACATCGAGGGGTTGTTGAGGTCGGTAGCAGAGCGCAGTCGGGTAGCTACAAATGTTGGATAAGGAGTCCAAGATGAATACAGATGAGCCAATCAATGCAGAAAATCAGGTTAGCCAGCCAGGGTTTGCACCGGGAAAATTCCTGACATTTCATCTAGCTAACGAGGACTACGGAATTCCTATTCATTTTGTTAAGGAAATTATCAGCATTCAGAAAATTACTCAGGTACCTCATTTTCCGGTCTATATGAAGGGTGTAATCAATCTTCGGGGCCGTATTCTGGTGGTGATGGATCTGCGCTTGAGATTTGATCTTGAATCGGTGGAATATCACGAGCGCACCTGCATTATTGTCGTCAGTTCGGGGGACAAGGAACTGGGGTTGATTGTAGACACCGTAGCCGACGTATCGATTTTGGGTGAGGGGGATCTTGAACCCCCGCCAGCCGTAAAACGTGCGGCCTCGGCCAATTATATCGGTGGAATGGGGAAATCCGGGGATCAAGTCATCATGCTTATGGACCTGGAAAAACTCCTGGCCGAAGAGGACCTGCGTTTTTCCTGACAGGAGATTAAACTTATGAAAATTGGAACCAAGCTGGGACTGGGTTATGCCCTTATATTGATTTTGATTCTTATGCTTCAGGTGAATGCTGTACGCGATATTTTGGTGCTGACGGATCTTCTGGAAACCATGCGTGTAGAGGCCCTGGGTGCCATGGATAACATGGATAACATGGATGCCTTTGTTAGTGATTTGCAGCACGAGTATATCGATTCGCATAAAGTGATGAGTGAGCACCAGACGAAGGATCCAAGCAAGTTCCGTCAAAGCGATCGGATCACTGAAGGACATCTTGAGAAGTTGGACGACGCCATTTTCTTGTCTAAAGACCAAAAAGAACAGCTAAAAAAACTGCATCAGGATTCGATTTCACTTCGCAATCAGATGTTTTTAATCTTTAACCAGTATTCGGTGGCCAAGACTGATGTTGTCTCTACGGTGCGTGAATTTGTAGTTTTTCTATCGCTGGTAGATGAGAGAGGTGAGGAGGAAATCTCCGAACTGGAAATTGAGTCAGATAAGCAGATCAGTTGGGATTCAGGGCTGGGTTCAACCTGGATGAGGACGATTCAACCCCTGGAATTAAAGCTTGATATTCTAGAACATTTTGATTTTGTATTGCGCTATCTAAGCGGTGAGAATCCCAAACGTACGTGAAAGGCGATTAATACTTTTGTTGAGTTACATCAGGATCATCTCGAAGCCATGTCAGATAGTTCTCTATATCTGTCAGAGCAATATCAGGGCCAGACACATATGGCTGGTGTAACAAAGAGAATACAGCATTATCATCAGGACTCCGGGCAGTTGATGGCGTTGCACGATCAATATCAAAAAGTTCTTCGGCCTTATGAAGCTTTACAAGTGCTACTAATTGATCTTGCCCGAGAGCTACAGAAAAAAATCGAAAAAGCTGTGGACCATAGGATGACTTCTGTCAGAGATAGTCGTGATCAACTCATCTCATCGGCCGTGATTTTTTTGTTGATAGCTCTATTGATTATTTTGGGACTGCATATCTTAGTCAAGCGCATGGTGTCCTCGCCTTTGGAGCGTATGGCAGAGCTGGCTTTGCGGTTTTCAAAGGGTGATTTTGAAGTCTCCTTTTTACATGATCGCGATGATGAAATTGGTCAGCTCGGTTCTAGTATGGAGACGATGAAAGATAATCTGAGCGGATCTTTGGAGAAATTGAAGGTGACCTCAGACGCCGTCAAGGAGCGTGCTGATCATCTATCGAAAATGAGTTTGTCTCTGTCGCAGAGAATTTCAGAGCAGGCTTCGTCCATCGAGGAGATCCAGGCTTCCACCTCAGAAATATCTTCGCATCTCAAATATTCCTCAGATCAGGCCGGAGAATCCAGTGCAAAAATGAACGAGGCGAGAGCAGTGGCCTCGGCAGGTATGGATACTATGAGCGACACTGTGGATGCCATGCAGTCCATCAATAAACTAAGCAAGGAAATTTCCACGATTTCGTCCACTATTGATAATATCTCGTTTCAGACGAATCTTCTGGCTTTGAATGCAGCGGTGGAGGCGGCACGTGCTGGGAGCGAGGGCAAGGGGTTTGCTGTGGTGGCAGATGAGGTTAGGAGTTTGGCGGCCCGTTCCGGTAGCTCTGCCAAGGAAATCACGGATCTAATTCAGTCAGCGGTGGATCGAATCGCGCATGGCGTTGTCAAGATCGAGCAGACTTCAGGCTCGCTGGATGATATTAGTCTTCGAATTGGAGAATTAGTAGGATTCCATGAAGATATTGTGAAAAGCTCGGCCCAGCAGTCAGCCGCAGTGGATCAGATTGACTCTGGGATGCATCATATCAATGAGGCCGCCGCCGGAATCATGGGTCAGGCCCAGGATCTCGAGGAGCAGGCGGATAAGTTGCAGGAGAATTTTAAAGATTTGGGCGCAATTGTAGAGAGCTTTCGTCTTCAGCAGGCTCTTTTGAAGAAGTAGAGGTTAAGTAATGGGCTTTTTTTCCTGGAAGATTCGGTACAAAATTCTGGTGCCTATCACAATGGTTTTGCTGGCGAGCGTGGGAGGCTTGTATTGGTATGTGATTTCGGTGGTGGGGTCCATGGTGACCGAGGCTTCTTTAAAACATGCGGTGACTACCATTGATCAGCTTAAAGCCCTGCGCGGTTATTACACACAAAATGTAGTCAAGGTGGCCAAGAAAAATGCATTGAAGGTTCATTTTGATCATGCTGGGAAGGATGACACCATTCCGCTTCCGGCCACTCTTATTCACGATTTGAGCAAGATTCTGTCAAGAAGTGACGACGGTATAGAACTCAAGCTCTATAGTAAGTTTCCCTTTCCCAATCGTAAGGGCCGCAAAATTGACGCTTTTGCAGTCGAAGCCTTGCAAAAACTTGACTCTGGTGAGTTGAATCAATGGGTGAAAAAAGAAAAGATCGGTGGGCAGAGGGTTTTACGTGTAGCTATTGCAGATCAAATGCAGGTGCCCGCTTGTGTTGCTTGTCACAATTCGCATCCCCTGAGTCCTAAAACTGATTGGCGGCTTGGAGATGTGCGCGGTATTTTGGAAGTGATTGTTCCTATTGAGCATCAAGTTCAGGCTGTGGATCAAATTTTCTCCAGGGCCAGTTTTATTGTTTTGCTTT
>CAZRLV010000096.1:0-10921 GCA_964600955.1 uncultured bacterium | reverse complement strand
GTTTGTAGTGAGCCTCTAGCATCCCACCATAACTCTTCCATGGTCAACCATCCGGCCCCCTGGACAAAGGCGCCCTCCACCTGCCCGAGATCCAATGCAGGGTTCAAGGAACGCCCCACCTCGTGCGAGAGGTCGCTGCGTAGAATTTTATACTCGCCGGTGAGGGTGTCCACCAACACTTCTGAAACCGCCGCCCCATAGGCAAAATAGTAAAAGGGTGAGCCCGAAGCCTTTTCGCGGTCGTAGTGGATCTCGGGGGTCTTATAAAACCCCGTTGCCGAAAGTGAAACCCGCGCATGATAAGCCCGGTTGACCAGATCCGCAAAACTGAGTGAATCTTTACCCGCCTGAATGGAATTGGCAACAAACCGTACCTCATCTTTGGCAACCGAAAACTCCTTGGCGGCAAATTCCTGTAAACGGTTTCTGAGGATCATGGCCGCGTTTTGGGCTGCCTTTCCGTTCAGGTCAGCTCCAGACGAGGCGGCTGTGGCCGAAGTATTGGGAACTTTATCCGTGGCCGTGGCCGTGATCTTGATTTTTTCAAGATCAATCTGTAGCTCCTGAGCTACAACCTGGGCAACCTTGGTAAATAACCCCTGTCCCATCTCAGTCCCACCATGATTGAGATGCACACTCCCATCCTTGTAAATATGGATCAAGGCCCCGGCCTGATTCAAAAAGGCGGTAGTAAATGAAATGCCAAATTTAACCGGCGAGAGCGCAATGCCTTTTTTAAGGTAACTATGGCTTTGATTAAACTTTGAAATCTCCTGGGACCTCTTTTGATAATCAGAGGTTTTTTCCAGCTCGTTGATGATCTCCGGGGCCAGGTTATCTTCTACGGTCTGATGATAGGGGGTGGTGTTTCGCTCGGTCTTCCCATAGAGATTGATCTTTCGAAGTTCAAGGGGATCTTTACCAAGGAAACGGGCTATGGAATCCATGACATTCTCAATGGCTAACATTCCCTGAGGGCCGCCGAAGCCACGAAAGGCGGTGTTAGAGACCGTGTGGGTTTTGCAGGGTAGACCGCGCAACTCACAGTCTTCAAGATAGTAGCAATTATCGGCGTGAAATAAGGCTCGATCCAAAATAGAAGAGGAAAGATCAGCCACATTCCCACAATTGGCCGCCAGAGTCATTTCAAGCCCATGCAGCCTTCCGTCGGGGTCAAAACCAACATCGTAGCTCACCTCAAACCCATGACGTTTGCCGGTCATAATCATGTCATCATCACGATCGAGACGTAGTTTTACGGGACGTCCGGTTTTCTGGCTCAGCAAAGCCGCGCAGCAAGCAATCAAGGCCGGGTGAGTTTCCTTACCCCCGAAGCCACCGCCCATTCTACGAACCTGAACCGTCACCGCGCTAAAATCCAAACCCAGAAACTCGGCCACCAGGGCTTGCACCTCGGCAGGGTGCTGGGTGGAGCTAAAAACCGTTAGGCTGCCGTCTTCGCCCGGAAGCACCATGGCGATTTGCCCTTCGAGGTAGAAATGATCCTGACCTCCAATCTGAAACTCGCCCTGCATGCGATGGGGAGCCTCATTCAGAGCCCTGCTCGCAGCCCCCTGAGCCAAAGTATGCGGCTGGCAAACATAGAACTCTTTTTCGCTAGCCTCTTTCACCGATAAAACAGGCTGCAAAGGTTCAAACTCAGCCTTAAATCGATTGCCCGCCCTTGCGGCTTCTTCATGACTCTCAGCCCCCAAGACCGCTATGGGCTGGCCCACGTATTCCACAATGGATTCAGCCAGTGCGGGCTCTCCTGAGAAAATAGGCGCGATATCATTATGTCCGGGAATATCGCTGGCAGTCACAATGGCAGAAACCCCCGGATCCTGAAGAATTGAGGCCGTATCCATGCTCAAAATGCGCGCATGCGCATGTGGGCTCATCAAAATTCGACCATGCAGAAGATTTTCGGGTTCTGCAAGATCATCGATATAAAAAGCCTCGCCACTGACATGCTTGGCGGCGCTGTCATGCCTGCGCTCCTTGCCCACGCCTCCTCGAATCTCTTCACTCATAACCGAGAACTCCCTTAGCCTCAGGATTTCCCGTAGACTCTAGATAAAACCGAAGGAAAAGATTGAGACGAGCTGGCGATATTTTGCGCTGCCTCGAAAATCACTCAGAGGCTGATAATCCTGGTCCAGTTCATCCAAGGCCGCCTTCACATTTTCAAAACTCCATTCTTTGCCAAGCAAAGCGGCTTCAAGATGCGACGCCCTTTGAGGCTGGGCCGCCATCCCACCATAACAAATCGTCAGCGACTTAACCCTGTTCTCTTGAAGCTCTAGGAAGTAAGCACCGCAAACCGTGGAAATATCCTGATCGAAGCGTTTGGAAACCTTATAAGTCTGAAACAGAGCTCCATCCGAAGGAGTTGGAATGATCAGCTTCTCCACAAATTCTCCAGGTTGAAGCGCGGTCTTGCGATAGCCCTGAAAAAACTCATCCAGAGAAAGATCGCGAGAACCGTGTACGCTTGATAGAACAACCCGAGACCCCAGAGCAATCATAGAGGGTGGTGAGTCGCCAATGGGAGAGGCATTCGCCACATTCCCCCCGAAGGTTCCAAGATTACGAATCTGGCGCGACCCCAACCGCAAGAGAAGCTCACCAAAACTAGGAATTTCCCTCAAAATGGTGGGCAAAGCATCCGAATAACGAACCCCCGCCCCCAGATGGATTTCATTATTTTCAACCTGAATTTCAGCTAGCTCAGGAACCTCAGAAACCGAGATCAGGGTCTCAAAGCGCTCGCGATTCTTGGTAACCTGCAAACCCAAGTCCGTACCCCCGGCAAGAAGATTAGCCCCTGGATGTTTTTCGCATAACCGACATAGCTCGTCCTTAGACTGAGGTAAATAAAAACGACGCCCCTCACTCTCAAAGGCCAGAACTTCATCCGATTGAAGAGCCTTGAGCCGCTCCACGGTTTGAGCCTCATTTTCATCAAATTGATCTGTGAAGTTTTTGCCCACCAGAGACAAACAAGCATCCATAATCGAGCGATACCCCGTGCACCGACAAAGGTTTCCCACCAAAGCATCCTCAATAGATTTGCGCGAAGGCGAGGGCTCGGATTTAAATAGAGCAAAAAGCGACATAATAAATCCAGGCGTACAAAACCCACATTGAGAACCGTGATAATCCACCAAAGCCTGCTGAACAGGGTGTAGCTCACCCGAAGAAGAACGAAGATCTTCAACGGTAATCACCTGTTTTCCATCCAAGGTCCCCAAAAAAACCAAACAGGAGTTCACCGCCTGATAAGAGAGTCTATCCCCGCACAGTTCAGCCAAAACAACAGTACAGGCCCCACAATCCCCTTCAGCACACCCCTCTTTGGTACCGCAAAGCCGCAAGGAAGTGCGTAAATACTGAAGCAATGTAAGGTTTGGATCTATGGATGAAACGGTCTCAACCCGACCGCCCATGAGAAAGGAAATTGAGTCGCGCATACCCCTCCTAAGCTCAGCTCATCATAATCCTAAGCATTCAGGAACTCAAGCAGTCATGCTGATGGGAGCAAGTCAATAGTCAAATCAAAACCAGCCATCTTTTCAGCTCTGGAGTGTAAGAATCTGTGGTGGGATAAGCAAAGGGTGGTCAGGTTGTCTTGGTGGTGTTTACTTCCCCAGCAGACTACCGGGACTTGATGATGGAGGTGGAGATAGCGTTTTTGAGTGCTGCGTCTGCCGTTTTTTACTTGGCATGTGCATTGTCCTCCGTCTAGCTCGTGGACTTTGTGTGGCCCCCAGGCTGGGATCGTTCCTCGTTTTTTGGGGTGGTTACCTGTCACGTGACAGGTGATTTTCCTTTTTGGGCTGGGTTTTTGAAGTTGTTTGGCCTGACCTCAAACCTCTCCCTTAAAACAATCATAATCAATGGTTTCTTCATTCCCTCACTTAACTTTGGCGACTGCAAAAGCTATCCGTCAGGATACTCTTTCATTAGTTCCGAATAAAGCAACTGCATAGTGACCTCTAAACTTTTCTTTGGGGCTCCCTGCTGATGCGGTTCTTAGGTTCTTCAAGCTCTGGTGCCCTTAGTGCCGATAACTCAGATGAAAATATCAATACAAAAATGTTATACTTTATGTGGATTTCCCGCCCTGATTCATAGGCGTGGGACGCCTTAATTACTCAGGAGTAGAGTCTGAGATCTGTCTGGGAGCACTGATCTATGCTGCGCGCACCGTTTATTCTTCTATTTCTCTTTTCTTTAACCCTTCAGGCAGGCGTCAATAAAGGTACGATTCGGTTCCTCAAGGGGCGTGCCTTCATCATTCGCGGGGGTATTCAAACCCTCCCTGCAAAACTGGGGGCCATTCTTAAGGCCGGGGATGTCATCACGGTTGAGGAGGGCTCACAAGTTTCCATCGAGCTTAAGAATACGGGTCTGCTGAAAATCAGCGAGAAAACAAAATTTGAGATTCCGTCAACCGAAGCCAAGAGTGAAAAAACCTCAAAGATCACAATGTTTTTCGGTGGGCTTTGGGTCAAAGCCGCCAAGCTCCTCAAGGGAGAGAGCTTTGAGATCAAAACCCCTACGGCTACAGCCGGGGTGCGCGGTACAGAATTTGATACAAGTTATGATCTGGACACTCAGACCATGGAAACGGCCGTCATCGAGGGCCTTGTATTTGCTGAAAATCTGGATGGAGAAGTGATCGAGGTTTTTCCAGGTATGGTAGCCACTGCCAGCCAGATGAGTGCCGCAGCTGGCAAGAACGTACGCCTGGCAGCCCGAAAAGACCCCGTCGCCGTGGCTAAGAAAGCTATGAAAGCGGCCGTGATTGCTGACAATAACTCAAAAGCAGCCCGTGCAAGGGTGGCCACACAGAAAAAAGCAGCCCGAAAGTTGATGGAACGGGCCCAAAAACAGGCCCAGGCAAATCGTAAAAGAAAAGCCTTGGATCGCAAGCGCAAAGCACTTGAGCTTAAAAAGAAACGACGTAAAGAAGCCCAAAAACGAAAAAAGGAAGCGCTGGAGAAAGCTAAAAAAAGACGCAAGGCTCTTGAGGAGGCCAGGAAGAAAAAAGCCGCCCTGCGCAAAAAACAAGGAGATGAAAAGCTCCGTAAAGCTGAGGCTCGTAAAAAAGCCCTGGCAAAGCAAAAAGCAGCCGCGAGAGCCAAGAAAGCCCAGGAGGCACGTGAGGCTGCCAGAAAGAAAGCCAAAAAGGCCCTGGAAGCGCAAGAAGCCGCCAAAAAAAAGGCTGAGGCCGATGCTAAAGCCAAGGCTGATGCAGAAAAGCGAAAAAGGGAAGAAGCTGCCTCCAAGCGCAAAGCTGAAAAAGAAGCTCGCAAAAAGATTCAGGATGCGGCACGTAAAAGACAAGAGGCCGAACGAAAACTTAAAAAAGCCAGGGGGGCTGAGCGCAAAAAAGCCAGAGAAGAGTTAAGAAAACAAAAAGCCGAGATGGGTAAAGCCCGCAAAGATTTGGCCAAAGCCCAGGCCGAAAAGCAAAGAGCCGAAAAAGAGGCCCAGGTCCTGGCTAAAGAAAGGGCCAGGGCAGAGGCCAAAGCTAAATCAGAGGCCCAGGCTGCCAAACGAGCCGCACAGGTTGCAAAACAACAGGAGGTCGCCGCTCAAAAGGCCGCCCAGACCGCAAAAGCGCAGGAGGCTGCCGCTGAAAAAGCCGCCAAGGCTGAAAAGCAACAAGCTCAAAAGGTAGAGCAGGAATTAAAACAAGCGCAAAAGCAAGAAGAACAGGCCAAGGCGGAGATTGCCGCCGCGGAGAAAGAGGCCAAGCAAGCCGAGCAGGAAGAACAAAAACTTCAAAAAGAGCAAAAACAGACCCAGCAGGAGACCCAGCAGGCAGAGTCTGAAGTTAAGGCCGTGGAAGCTGAAGTTGAAAAAGCAGATGAAGAATTCAAAGAAGCCAAAAAACAGGTGGAAGAAGAGCGAAAAGTGGACGTAAATCTCTTCGTCGAATCGACCTCCTCGAAGCAGGAGCTCAAGGAGGCTCAAAAGAAAGAAGCCGCCAAAAAAACCGAAACAGAAAAAACCCCCGCAACTCAGAAAAAAGAGCAAGAGACAGAAAAAAAGGAGGCCACTACCAAAAAAGGTGAACCTGCTGAAGAGGCTAAACCAGCCGCCAAAACGGAGGTTAAGGAAGAAGTCGAGGTCAAGGAAGCCGCTCCAGAACCTCAAGAACAAGAGGAGCAGGTTCAAAAGGAAGAGCCCGAAGAAGAAGTAGCCCCTGAAGAAACTCAAGAAGACAGCTCGGCTGATCAAGCCCAGGCGGACGAAAAAAGACGACAGCAGCAACTTGATCTTGAGGCTGAGTTACGAGCTGAAAATGCCAAAAGGGTGCTAGAGATTCTTGATCAACTAAAGCAACGCAAGGACGTACTTAAACAACTTGAGATTGAAGTGGCAAACAAACTCCAGAAAATTGCAAACGATCAAGGGCTGACCGCCCAGGAAAAGCAGCAGCAGGAAGAGGATGTAGAAACCCTAAAGCAGGAAGCCCGCAACTTGGTTTTGGCTTCCGAGGCTGATAAAAACAGCCTGGGAGATCTTGGGGCTGACTCTAACCAACTTGGTGAAGCCAATGATTCATTCGAAACACTTGAAGTTCTTCAAAAAGTGATCGATGAGCTAAACCTTGTGGGAATCGACATTAACTTCGCTGATATCTTTGGCTCTAAATCGAAGATCCCAGCCAGACAAAAACTCATCCTGCCTGTGCGCTATAAAAACCGCAACCTTAAGATAAAAGTGGCGGCTCAAGACCTGCGCGATCACCGCAAGGTTCGCGCTATTATTGAAAGTGAGCTTCAAATCCAGCTCTTAAAAGACCGCTCAGCCCAGGATGAGGCTTATCGTCTCGAACAGCTTCGCAAACTGCGCAGTGAGCGCACGAGAGAACAACGAGAGAGCGATTATCACCCCGCCACAGCCACGCGTGATGGTGAGGGGCTAATTCTTCCCGTTCAGATCCGCTAAGGATAGTTCATGACTGAAAACAGAAAGTCAAAAACGGCCTATGCACAGCGCTTGATGATCCCGGAAGTCGACACAGAATCGACTCAGTTTCAAAACCAGGAGCATTTCATCAACCAGTTGCTTCCCCTGCTTGAACATATCCGTAAAACATCGCCATCGACCTACCAGGACGCCATTGATAAATTCAGAGAGCATTGGGAATCCAAGATTCATGCAACTAATCTCAATGACATGCTGGAATACCTGCTAACCTATTTAAAAAATACTTTTGGTTTGCAGTTTTACCTGGAAGAATCGACGGATACCTACCATCTTGAGGTGGTGGATTGCCCTTTGGTTGAAAATCTAAAACGTAAGGGTTTGGGTGAACTGGATCGCAAAATTCTCTGTTGGCATTGTTCCCAATACCATTACCTGAAGTTTTTGCGGATTTTCTCCGCCAGTGCACGACTTGAACTGCACCCCAGAGGCTGCGGGTTTGCCATTGAAAAAGAAGGGCAGGAGCCCGTCAACCCATTGTTTTACTAAAGCTTAGGGACTTTGCGAACGTAAACGGGAACATCTTCAACTTCTGATAAGCGAGTTGCCTCTTCGGTCGCATCCGTACGCGAGAAGAAATTCCCGACGAGTACCCGGTAATGATAGGTTCCCCCCTGAAACTTCTCTTCTACCATGGAGGTGAAGCCTTTGACGAGCATCTTGTCACGTACCTGCGCAGCATTTTCACGCCTTAAAAACGAGCCCACCTGAATCGTAAAAGGTTTCGTACCCGCCTGAAGGGCAAAATCCCCGGCATTGCGCCTGGGTTTAACCTGGCTAGAATTACTGGGCTTCTTAACCGCCTCAGGGCTTTCAACAGGAACCACTTTAACCTCTGAATACAACTCTTCACGATCAGACTCGGACAAACGAGTTAAACCCAAACCATGGTTGCGCACCGTGAGATATTTTTGCATTCGATCCATCTCAGATTGGGGCAATGCCCCCCCCACCAATACATGAAAGGACTGATTTATCCGAATTAGTTCCAGCTCAAGATCCATCTCGCCAAAATCAATGGCTTTCAAATACTGAAAAGCCTCTTTTCGGTTGGGGAAAACGGCATTCAGACGCAATTGGGACAAAGCTTCGATGGATACAACAGGTTCTTCAAAAGCCGGGGGGGAAATCGCTTCAACTACGGGAGTGTCAACCTGCTCAGTAACAGCAGCCTCTTCAGCCTGATTGGAGATATCGGAGGGCTCCCTGAGGTTCGCCTGGTCCTGAGAGACCATGACTTCAGAGTCTATGTTTTCGAAGGAACCCTCCATGGGAGCGGTTAATCGATCCTCTAGAATTTCCTGCTCGGGAAGCCGGGCAATATCTGCCACAGACTCGCGCTCGACCGGTTCGATCACTTGAGCTTCCGCCGGCTCAATGGAAGGCAAAACCTCCTCAATAACCTCCGTTGACGCTAATTCCTGTGTAACTGCAAACCAAGGGCTTTTACGCAGGAAACTCTCAAATGTAAACACAGCAAGATAAAAAAGCAGACTGGCGATGATAAGCCAGGCAATTAAAGAGATCATCTTATCCTGCTTGGGATTCTCAAATGTATCCAAAGGGCCTTCCATATTCTCCTGTCCTTCTTCCCTTAATCGGGCAAAACCCAACCTGTTTGCACCCATGACTGATGCGAGTATATCAAACAATACAAATTCCTACAAGAATATCAATTTTTTGTTAAAGTGTCCTAAGAGGTAACCTTCTTTGAAGCCCCCTGAGAAGCCTGTAAAACCCGCACAAATTCAGCGGCCCGGGCCTCTGGAAGGGCTTCCAGGATAGCCCCTAAAACCTTTGGTTTTAAACGCCTTAGAACCTCAAATGACATTTTTGGGCTCATGGCATCCAAAACCTTTCCGGCTTTATCTGGCAACATCTTTGAATAAGCCGCCGCCAGATTATCGAGTCGATCGCGCAAAGCTTTATCTTCCTTGATCTGACGTAACTCCTCTTCCTTGGCCTTTTCCTTTTCAAAGTCCTGCTGGACCTCCTGAAACTCACTGCGGTCCTCTTCCAACAATCGAAACAAAAGCTCAAGCTTTTTCTTCTCTTCCAAAATACGGGTGGACTCCAGTTTCATCTTCCTTAAAAGACTGTCAACATAAACCCGTTTTTCCTCAAGCAAAACCGATCTTTGATCCTTGGGAGCGAGGGAGTTAATGTCCGCGAACTTGACATATTCTGCAACGATCTTGTTTTTTTTCATGACCTCAGGCAATCCACTGTGGAGATTGATAAATCCCGTGTAATCTAGAAAGCCAATAATGACAAGAAAGGCCAGAACAATCAGTCCCATCAAGAAAATAACCATTAGCTTTTCTAGAAACCGCCGCATCAAACTTCCCTATCCTGTGATTTTCTATTCCGAATACCGGCTACATCGTCAATTTGCTTTTGTTCATAATCTTGACGTTCCTTGCGGTATTTACGACGCTCGCGCTCTTCGAGTTTTTCATAGACCTTTTTTTCACGCATGGTCTTGAGACTTTGTTTCTGACGTTCGCGCAGTTCCTGATAAGCTTCCTCAACGCGCATATCCTGGACGCGAATATCACGGTCAACACCTCGCTCATATCCTCTGGCCACCTCCATCATCGAAAAGTCCAGACATTTATGATAGGAAGCAAATTGCTCTCTGACCTTGGATTTGGCCTGATGTAACTGCGATAAAGTCTCGCGCTCAAGAGCCAAGGTCGACTGCTGCTGCATGACACGCCGTTCGGCCTCCTCGTAGGCCAGAACCTTTAGACGCTGGATAGGTTTCAATCGAAACTGAAAGCGCTTCACTGCATTAAGCCTTTCAAGCGCACTACAGTATCTTCATAGGGCATCTTCTCATTCACACCCTGGGACAAAAAATCATTGATAGGATCAATTTTCTGCATGGCCGCATCAATTTTTGGGTTACTTCCTTTAGTGTAGGCTCCAATATCGATAAGGTCCTTGGCATCTTCATAGATAGACATCAACTCACGCATCTCTGTTTGAGCCTGGATATGCTCATCGTCAATGATTTCATTCATCAATCTGGAAGTAGACTGTAAAACCGAAATTGCTGGAAAATGTCCCCTTTGGGCCAATTCCCGTGACATGACGATATGTCCATCTAGCAGACCTCGCACGGCATCAGCCACGGGTTCGTCCATATCATCACCCTCCACCAAAACCGTGTAAAATCCCGTGATGGTTCCATGCTCATTGCGACCGGCCCGCTCAAACAAACGAGGTAGCATAGCAAAAACGGAAGGCGTGTATCCACGGGTGGTTGGCGGCTCTCCAATCGAAAGCCCTACCTCCCTCTGGGCCAGGGCAAAGCGTGTGACAGAATCCATCATTAGCATGACGTTTTTCCCCTGATCCCGAAAATATTCTGCGATTGCTGTGGCTACAAAGGCACCCTTTAGACGTACGATCGCAGGTTCAGACGAGGTGGCAACAACCACAACCGCACGCTGCATCCCCTCTTTGCCTAAAGATTTCTCAATAAATTCACGAACCTCACGACCCCGCTCTCCCACAAGGGCAATCACACTGATATCGGCTTCTGTATTGCGGGCGATCATGCCCATGAGTGTGGATTTACCCACACCGGAGCCTGCAAACACTCCCACTCTTTGCCCGCTCCCACAGGTCAGGCAAGCGTCAATAGAGCGCACCCCCAGAGAAAGGATATCGTCAATAGGAGGGCGTGAAATTGGGTTTGGAGGATCACGATCCACCTCGTAATACTCATCGGTGAGAATCTCTCCGTGACCATCAAGAGGAGTTCCCAATGGGTCCATCACCCTTCCAAGTACTGCCTCACCCACCTTGACTGTCAAACGCCTTCCGGTGGAAACCACACGTGAACCGGGAGCTAGCCCATGGATGGTTCCATAAGGCATCAAAATGACAATTTCATCATTAAACCCTA
>CAZRLV010000095.1:0-11018 GCA_964600955.1 uncultured bacterium | reverse complement strand
CGACCCCCCCAAACCCTCCCCTGGGACGAATCAGAGCAGACTCGGAATCCGGATCGATCAAAAGACCGTTCCCAAGGCTATTGATACAGGTAATAAAATCTGCCTTGGATGCATTCAGGACCTGAGCCATGGACTGAAAATGAGAGAAATCAAAATAAGGAGGAAGCTTGACACCTAACGGCTTTGCACAGATTTCGCCGACCTCATGAAGGATTTTTGAACTCATTTCAAAATCATAGCCGGACTGTGGCTTTCCCACGACATTGGGACATGAGAGATTCAGTTCGATGGCGGCTACACAGTCGAGTCGAGAGAAGACTTTGGTAATTTCAATATTTTCAGCGAGGGTCAATCCTGAAATACTCGTAATCAAAGGCTTTTGCTTTAGAGCCAGATTGGAAAACAGATCCTGAAAACCATCTAAACCTGGATTGGGAAGGCCACTTGAATTGATGGACCCTCCCCAAAAATCAGCATAGCGCGGTTCCTCGTTTCCAGTTCTAGCATCGAGGGTACAGGATTTTGAAACCACAGCCGAGGAACTGGAACTAGCAAGGCACTCAAGCTCCTCCAGGCTGGCGCAACGGGGTCCTGAGGCGTTAAAAACGGGATGAAAAAGGGAGAGTCCAGCAAGGTCTACACTCAAGTCAGGCATGGGGCTCCTGTCGGTTTTCAAAGATCACTTCCTGACCCGCAACATCCTCATGCAATGTGCCACGATCATAGACCAGATTCCCGTTCACAAAGGTTTTGACAACCGTGCCTTGTACTGACATTCCGTGAAATGGCGTCCAGCAACATCTAGACTCCATATTTTCATTTTTAAGTATTTGCCGACGTTTGAGATCTACCAAACAGAGATCCGCATAAAAGCCTTCTTGCAGCTTGCCACGTTCCTGAATTCCAAAGACGCGGGCCGGGTTTTCAGAGCAAAGGCGTAGCATATGCCCAAGGTTGAGCTTTCCCTGGGAGACGGCATGCATAAGCAGGGGCGCCATGGTCTGAATCCCCGGAACGCCGCAGGGGCATTCATGATAAGAAACTTGCTTTTCATTCAGGGTATGCGGCGCATGGTCTGAAGCGATCATATCTACCGTATCATCCCAGATCCCTCCCCATAATGCTTTGACATCCTTTTGAATGCGTAGCGGGGGATTCATCTTGCCCAGGCCCTGCTTTTCCAAAAAGAATTTTTCGTTCAGGTAGAGGTGATGGGGGCTAACCTCACAAGTGATTGAAGGAGATCGAAGCTTACGGATTAAATCCATTTCATCAGCGGTAGACACATGGGCAAGATGTAATCGTTTGGAAAACCTGCGGGCGCAGAGAACCGACTCTGCGGTACTCACGGCCGCACAGAGTCCATCGCGCAGGACGTGATGCAGTTGTGAGCCTTTATTCTGCTCGGAAAAAAAGCGAATGAGGGCTTCATTTTCAGCATGTACAATGACGGGAAATGGCGTATTTACAAGAATCTCAGCCAGAGTCCCGAGGTCCTCGGTCAGAAAATCACCTGTGGTACTGCCTAAATACACCTTTACAGCGGCGATATTTGAAAACTCACCTAATTTTTGACGGTTTTCATGACATCCAAGTACATGAAAACCGTAATTAACCAGGCTTTTTTGAGCAAAGGAGCGCTTCTGATCAAGATCCGCCGGGGAGATCACCGGGGGATTTGTGTTTGGCATATCCAAGACCGTTGTAACCCCCCCGGCTGCTGCTGCTCGCGAACCTGAGAGAAAGTCCTCCTTCCAGGGGGCTCCCGGTA
Organism: uncultured bacterium; assembly: GCA_964600955.1. Classification (GTDB taxonomy): domain Bacteria; phylum Muiribacteriota; class UBA6191; order UBA6191; family UBA6191; genus CAZRLV01. The sequence goes on along the minus strand of CAZRLV010000095.1, from coordinate 9,247 downwards.
CACGAAAATGAACATGTGCATCGATGAGTCCCGGCAGGATTTGCAAACCTTGGCAGTTGATAGTCAACGCATGGTCATCCTCAAGATCCTCCGCTATATGAGCTATGCGCTGATCTTGAATCAGGAGGTCTTGCTTGCGTGTGCCCTGAGGAGTACAGACTTCAGCTCCCTTTAAAAGTAGTCTAGATTTTTTCATGAATAAAGTCTGCCAGTTCCCGAATTTCATCCAAAGACTCGGATCGAATTAGATAGGCCCATTCACCCATTAATTTGGCATAGAGAGGGTTCATTTCCTGTGAGACGCAAAGCCGATCTCCAAGTCGGGTTACAACCTCCTCCTCACTATAGCGATACTGATAGCGCTCGCGTCTACAGACATGCGCGCAGTGATATTTACACTGAATCTCGCGGTCAATCTCCTGGCCAAGGCTGATGCCGGCCCAGAGATCATAAACGTCCATATCATGGGCGTAGTTAAACATATCGGTAGTGAATCCTCCCGGTGGTCTGACATTAACCTCCAGAGACACTATCTTGCTCTCTGGAGTTCGAAAAAACTCGAAATGAAAGAATTTTTCGCTGATTCCCAGGGTTTTAACCGTACTGAGCCCGTGTACCTTCAGATCTTCAGCAACTTCTCTAAAATTGTAATAATAATAGTCGATGGCTTGGGCGCCAATGCGCATCATGTCGGTACTGTATTGATGCGAGGTGGAGAACACGATCTCCCCGTTGGCGTCGGTCAGACCGTCAAAGGTGAGGATATCTCCCGCTACAAAATCCTCCATGAAATAATCATATTCCCTCCGATGACCTAAAAAGGTCTCAAACTCAGTCATTGAGCTGATTTTATGGGTATCCTGGGCCCCCACGCCGATATCGGGCTTGATAATGATAGGAAGGCCTACTCTATCAATAAAGTCTCTCCCCTGCTTTCGACTCCTAAGGATCTCGCCTTCTACGCAGGGAACACCGGCCTCACGAAACATAGACTTCATTCCAGATTTACGCTTGAGCCGGCTGAGTTCGCCCTGGATTCCCGGAATATTGAACTCCTGACGAATCTGGCTCTCTAGATCGAGCCAGGTCTCTAGATGGGATTCAACGCGATGAATGGGACCATGTTTTCGCATGAGCCCTCGAATAGCTTCGAGTACCTCATCCAATCCATGCAGCCCGCTGACAACAGCCGTATCATGCAGACTGTTTTGAAGTTCATGGCGTAGACTTGAAACAGGTGTATCGAGAATCCCTAGAACCTTGCCGCCTCTGGCTGCCACAGCCTGCACGAAAAGATAGAAATTGGGAGGGAAATGGGGCGATAGATATAAAATGTTCACAAAATCTCCTTTTCCAGCTTTTTAAGACGGCTGTAGAGAGCATTACGGGTGATACCCAGATAAGAGGCCGCCCGGGTTTTATTTCCATGGAATTTTTTCATGGCCTTACTTACCACCATTTGGTTGAGGGATTCAAGGGATAAGGACGTATCGGGCAGTTCAAAATCAAGGGGGTCCAGAACTCGCTGCGAAATCTCAGACCGGGTGTCGCGTAAAATCTTCGCGGGTGACAAGAAGTTTAGATGCTTTACTTTTAGCAAATCCCCATCGCTACAGAGTACGGCTCTTTCAATCGTGTTTTCAAGCTCACGAATATTTCCTGGCCACGACATGGACTGTAATAGTCTGGATGCGTCCTCATGAATTCCTCGGAAGCTTTTGCGCTTTTTGAGACATTCACGTCGTAGGAAAAACTCTGCCAAAGGAGCGATCTCCTCTGGGCGCTCTCTCAATGCAGGAAGATATAAATACCCCACATTGAGACGGTAGAACAAATCTCGCCGGAATGTTTCCTGCTCCACCATTTCCGTAAGATTTTGATTGGTGGCGCAGATAACTCGCGCCTTGAACGGAAGCTTTCTTAACCCACCTACAGGATAATAGGTTCGATCCTGCAAAACTCGTAGTAGTTTGGGCTGTAAGGTCAGGGGCATATCCCCGATTTCATCAAGAAGCAAGGTTCCATCTTCGGCCAGAGCCATTTTTCCTTTTTCACCCGTTGGTTTACTGCCGGTAAAAGCCCCTGCCTCATAGCCAAAGAGCTCCGACTCAAAAAGTTCAGCAGACAACGAAGCGCAATTAATATCAACAAACGGAGTGGACACATCTGCTGTACCGAAATGAATCAGACGAGCCACAATCTCCTTTCCGGTACCCGTTTCTCCCTCAATCAGTACGGGAATATCAGGATCTTGGTGGAAGATCAAAGCCTGAGAAATTACCTTTTGCATGGCCTTAGAACTAGTGACCATCTCTGTCGTTCCTGAAGCTGAGGCTAAGGCGGTTCTGGCTTGATTTAAATCCTCTTTATATCCCTTTGTGGCGATCTCAACACTCTCGTCAAATTTTGAGACCAACTGCTCATTTTCTGCAAGCAAGGCTTGATGTTCAGCCGTTCTTTCAACCAAGAGGGCTAATTCGTCTACATTGATGGGCTTTTGAAGATAATCATAGGCTCCATTGCGTAGAGCGGCGATAGCGGTATGGATGTCTCCATGTCCGGTGTAAACAATGACATCTGAGTTTTTATGTTTGGAGGCTTTGACCTGGCTCAAAAACTCGATTCCATCCATTCCAGGCATGCGTATGTCGGTAATAATTAGCGGGTATCCGGACTGATCCAAAACTTCCATGGCATGCGTAGCTCGGTCCAATTCAGTTACATGGTGGCCGAGTTCCGTTAAGAACTCAGCTACACTTTCACGACTGTTGCGCTCATCATCAACAAGTAATATTCGCATCGTTTTGCCCTATGCCAATCCCTTTTTCCCTCTTTTTTTCTTCATTTTTTAACTTGTGACGCCCTGCCTTTAAGCGGTAATTCAATTGTAAAAACCGCTCCTCCTCCCCTTCTGTTGCGCGCCAAAACCTTTCCATCCCAGGTTGCCACCAGATTTTCTACGATACATAGACCCAGCCCCATGCCGCCCACAACCTCGTTCGATGTGTAAAAAGGGTCAAAAATCCGCTCAATATTATCACCAAGACCCGGACCATTGTCGCTGATATTTAATCGTATGGAGCGCATGCCAGTACTGGTTTTAACCTCGGTCCAGGGTTTGTCTCCGTGAAACTTTCTTTCCAGGGCCTGCCTGGAATTCTGTACCAGATTCATAAAAACCTGCTCCATTTGCAGAGAATTTGCTCGAACTCTCGGGAGATTGGAACCCAACCTAAGCCGAATATCGATCCCGCTGAACAGTAGCTGGGAATTCATAAAAGACAGGGCTCTCTCAACGGTGGTGTTTAACTCAATAGGCTCAAGGGCGGTAGGTCCCTGATGTTTGTAAACTGAACGCATGTAATTGATGATTTCATTGATGCGGTTTGCGTGACCAGAAACTTTTTTGAGCTTTTCTCGAATGGTGTCCATATTGATTTGTTTTCCATGTCGGAACCAGAACTCAATCCCATCTACGGTGATTTTTAAGGCGTTTAGTGGCTGTGAAATTTCATGACCAATTCCTGCCGCCATGGTTCCAAGGGACGCCCTTTTTTCTGCGAGAATCAGTTTTTCCTCCATGGCTTTACGCTTTTCATGTTCCTCCTTCAGTTTTTGATAGGCCTGCATTAGCTCCAGGTTTGTGTCCTTGAGTTTGGCATTTATGGAATTGAGTTCTTCATTTTTAGATCGGATTTCCTCTTCTGTACGCTTGCGTACAGTAATATCTCGGATGGCCACTACCAGGGCACGGTGTCCCTGAAAAGGAATGCGCCGGGCACAGATTTCGGCAGGGAAAACAGATCCGTCCTTGCGCTCTAATACGGCCTCGTAGGGCTCCTCATATTCCTCACTAAACCGATCCGTCACATGGCTCAGTGATGGGGGACTGACGCGCTCCAAAAACTCCATCCCCAGAACTTCGTAACTGCTAAAGCCAAGCAGTGTGGCTAGACTTTGGTTCGCGTCTACAACTCGTCCATCCACAGTGATGGCGATGCCTTCAAAGGCCACCTCTGAGAGTCGTCGGAAGCGGTCTTCACTTTCACGGAGCTGAATCTCCATTTGCTTTTGCTCTGTAATATTGGCACAGACTCCAGCAATCCCCGTGACCTGGTTCTCTTTGGAAAAAACGGGTGTAAAAGAGATGTCGAAAACCAATCCCGCGATCTCGGCGGAGCTACGAAATGGATTACCTTGCAGAGCCTGTTCGACTCCAGTACGAACCTCGTCGACTTCAGGAAACAAATCGTAAATCGATTTTCCTTTGATGGAATTTGCGCTCCAACCCAATTGATTCAGGTCCATGCCCTCCGCGTATCCGAGGACACCTTGCGTATCTACAGCCCAGAGGATCAGTGAGGCGGAGGGTAGAATTTGCTCGTGAAAAACCTTCTCCCAAATCGGGGGTGATTCCCCAGGCCGCAGGTCATCAGGGATTTCCCGTGGCCTAGTCATGCGGAACCTGAAAATTGAGTCGCCAGAGAGCTTTGAACCTTGATGAGTTTGGGCTTGAGAAAGTTCCAGTGCTTTTGAATCTTTTGGACACTCGCGAGGCTATCCTGAAAAGCCGGGGGTTTTGACGTAAGTTTTGTTTCCAGTTCTATTAGCAAGTTGTCGATTTCTTTGACCTTAAAAAAAGTGCAGCTATCCATCAAGGTTTGGATCAAGCGGCTTGAACGAGATGCGTCTTCCTGAGAAATGGCCTCGCGAAGCCTGGGCAGATCATCATCCATGCACTGAATAAACATGCGAAGCATGTCTGGAACAATCTCCCCGCATTCCTGCTCCATAGATACCAGTTCTGTGAGGTCAAATGAAGCGGAGTTAGGTTTGGAAGAATTATCTTCTTCACTCGTCTTGGAGCCTGAAAAGGAGAGCCAAACATCCTCAATTTTCTGTAAGAGTTTGACAGCCTGTAGGGGTTTGGAAACATAGGCATCCATTCCCGCTTCAAAGCAGGCGGCCTCGTCTTCCTTGCGAGCGGCAGCGGTCAGAGCAATGATGGGGATATGTTTTTCGGTTCCGCTTTCGCGTTCACGGATGGCTCTTGAGGTTTCCAAGCCGTTAAGGATCGGCATCATCATGTCCATGAAGATCATGTCATAGGAGTTGGTCTCTAAAAGTTCCAAGGCCTTTTTTCCATGCTCGGCCAGAGTTGGTTCATGACCTGCGTCTCTGAGAATTCTACGAATGATTTTTTGGTTCATAAGATTGTCTTCAGCGACAAGAATCGCCAGAGGACGAATCGAGGACTCCAGCTTGGGAGTTTTTGTTTTAGCCGTGGATTTGGGGCTGAGAGTTTGCGGCAGGATTTTCAGGTGCTTAGCCAGATCATCTGGAAGAAATGGCTTCCAGATTACGGCAGCTTCGGGCAAGGCATCCCTAATTTTCGTTAAGGCGTCCTGATTTTTGTTGCGAGCTAAAACGATAACATTGGGTTCTCGTCCATTTCCAAGTTTGCATAGTTTTTCCAGAATACCTGAGTTCTCAAAAACAACGCCATCGTCCACGATCATGGCTTGAAGTGTGTCCTTGTTTTTGGCCTCAAGTGCGGGCAACCATTGATCGGGCTTTGAGCAGTGCTTAAAGGGAAGTTCCCAGGAGTCCAGGTATAATTGAATGGACTGAAAAACAGCTTTGTTTGAGCAGAGAACCAGAGGGTTTTCAGGTAGAAAATCAGGTCGTGTCAGTGGACAGGCCCCCTCTTGAAGTGGAAAAGGTATGCGAAAATGAAAGGACGAGCCTTCTTCAGGTGCGCTCTCGATCCATATGGTGCCGCCCATCAAATCCAGAAGTTGCTTGGAAATCGTGGTGCCCAGACCTGTGCCGCCAAATTGACGGGTTGTAGATCCATCCACCTGTGTGAAAGAATCGAAAATCTGCTGTTGCCGGTCGTAAGGAATCCCGATTCCTGTGTCAATTATGCTAAATAAAACCGTGGCTTCCGTTTCCCCTAGAGTCTCTAGCTGTACCCGAATAATGATATGCCCGGACTCCGTAAACTTGAGTGCATTTCCTAAAAGGTTAATTAGAATTTGGCGCAGTCTGCCGGGGTCGCCAATGAGCTGATCCGGCACATTTCCATGAAGTTGGAGTAAGACCTGAAGATCCTTTTCAAAGACCTTCAGCCCCAAGGAATCATAAACCGAACGTAGGACCTCTAGCATGCTGAAATCAATAGCCTCGATTTTAAGTTTTCCGGCCTCAATTTTAGAGAAATCCAGGATATCGTTGATGATCTCAAGTAGGTTGTAGGCCGAGGTTCGGACAATCTCCAGATTTTCGCGCTGATCATCCGTGAGCTCGGTATTGAGGGTAAGCTCAGTCATGGCAATAACCCCATTCATTGGGGTTCGGATTTCGTGGCTCATATTCGCAAGAAACTGGCTCTTGGTCTGACTGGCGGTCTCTGCTTTCATGAGGGCGGCCTGAAGTTCCTGAGTTTTTTCCACTACCATTTCTTCAAGTCTCGAACTATATTCATACAGTTCCTGGTGTTTCTCCATATTTTCCAGAGAGATTTCCTGGAATTTATGGCGAAGGTTTTCCACCTCATTTTTCAAATGGCGAACCTCGGTTTCAGCCCTGTTTAGGCTTTCTCGCTGAACCAATAGGCTGGCTTGAGAGTGAACTTCACGATCAAGAATGGCAAGTAGCGCTTTCCCCCTATCAAATTCGGAATCATCAAGAAGATAACGGGTCAGAAGGTATCCCTCAAAAATACCTTGGGCGCGAATGGCAGAGACTAAAATCAGCCCCTGACCAGACTGCTCTTGAATAATCGGGGTTGAACCCGCTTCCCAGAGGGCGGAGTCGACTTGGAAATCAGCCACCCAGGCAGTGGATTCGTCTGAGTTTCCCGAAAAACCCAGTAGATCGCCTTGTGGGTTGTAAACCAGAACTTGAAGCCGATCAATTCCTGAGATGACTGAATCCAAAACCCCCAGAATGTTCAGACGCTCCAGGAAAGATTTCTCGTCTTTGAGGAGTTCAAAGAGTTCCATTAATCTGAATCCGCAAGCTCAATCATGTCCCGGGCCGACTCAAACTCGCCAGGCATGGCCGCCAGAATAACTTCTACATCGGTTTTGGTAAAGTCCAAGGTGGAGAGAGAAAAATTGAATTCATCTGGGTCCACGCGCTTACTTTCTACGAAACCAAAGTCTATGGAATTGCAAATTGTATTGGCCAGGTAAAGGACCGCCACCAGATCTCGATGAGCCCGGGGTGACCGCGCCGGATGATGATGGAAAGCGACGGAAGCCCCAAACTCTTCGGGAAGGTTCCAGTTCCCCATGATGGCTTTTGCTAGTTTTTCATGGCCAAAGCCAATGACTTCTTCTTCAAGATCTTCCAACAGAGCGTCATTGGCGTCCGGGTGGGTCATAACCCCCACAAAATGATCATGGAGGTATTGATCAAGCATAACAATACCAATGTCATGTAAGATTCCCGTACTGAAAACATAATCCTGCAAATCTTTATCGGTTCTCTCAGCAATGGCTTTGGCGGTTATAGCCACTCCTACAGAATGTCTCCACAAATCAGTCCTTTTATAGCGTCCAATGGACTGAGAATTCTTAAAAAGTTCACAGACCGAAGCACTTAAGGCCAAGTCTTTCACGGTTTTGAAGCCCATGAAGATGACCGCCTTTTTAACCTCTAAAACGCGCTCAGCCAAACCAAAATGCGCTGAATTACAGATTTTAAGAATACGAGTGGTCAGTGCGGGGTCTCCCTTAATGACAGCTTCAAGCTGGGCGGCAGTGGAATCCGGGTCAGAGGTCAGATCCAGGATTTTTAATGCCACATGCGGCAAGGTGGACACCGATGCGATCTTGCGTATAGTAACGTCAAAACTGGGTTTGACCAGCTGGTGAGTTGCCATGGCGGCATTATAGCATTTTTTGGGATTTAGCCTAGACCTTAATCCCCTTCGACCTTTGTATTAGATCTGGAAACATAGATGGAAGTTTTTTCGTTTATTTCAAAGGTATTCGAGAGCATTTTTTCCAGCTTATAATGTTTGTCTAAAACCTGGCGAATCTGCGGGTCTTGAGTAAAAAACGCTTTTTTTTCAGAGCTTGAGAGTAAGATCCAATCGAAGTTTGCCTTCTGAAGCCAGCTTTTTAATTTTGATGCATTGACAACATGCACTTGATTTGCCTTGGAGTCCGACCATCCTGGAAAACGCGAAAATCGAGCCATAATGACTTCTTTGGGGTAGGATCCCGGATTTTCAGCATTAAAATATCCGTCAAAACACAGAAATTTCGAAGAAGGATTTGGGGCAGGCTCTTTTAATGAAGACTGCAGATTTTTCAGATTGAGAATTTGAGACTGAGGGCCGATAATGCGTCGAATCCCTTTATAAGAATGGTTGCCAAGTGAAAGAACAATCAATATTAAACTCCATCGAGGTAGAAGGTTGAGACGAATATTTAGGTTTAAAATAAGAAAGAAGTATAGGGGGAGGTAAAGGGGAATCAGGTACTCTTCGTAAGGATGCACGGCAATCAGATGCCCCAAAAATCCAAGGGCCAGAAATGAAATAAGTACCCTGGCAACTCTCTGAGACTTTACCTTGTGGACCAAAACCAAAAACGGAAGAAACAAAAGTATTGAACGCAAAAAATAGGCAGTTTTTCTCTCTAGCAACTCGGTTAAATCAGTCCACGAATATTGAAGATAGGCCTCATTAAAGAAATTCTGTTCAAATCCGGGTAGAGGTACCGGGAAGAATAGATTCTCGCGCATGGTTTCCATGGGAAAGGCAAGTAGCACGAGAAAAGGAGCGACAAATGCTATCCATGCCAAGGGGCGAACTCGGAAACGATCTGCAAGAGCATAAGCTAGAACTAGCGGCAAAAAGCTAATGCGCATGCAAACGGCAGCGCCTAGTAAAAAATAGGCCCAAGATTTATTTTTTACAAAAAAACAATAGAGGGATAGAAATATCAGCCACTGGACAAAGGCGTAAGACTTGATTGTAAATAAAAAAGCAAGCACATAAGGATTAAGAACCGTGGCAAATAAGAGTAGCAAGGATTTGGACCCACCTTTTCTAGACAGTAGATAAAGGGTCAAACCAAGCAGAGCCAGAGTGGTAAGAATATGCACAGCCCGGCCCTCGACGATTCCGGGCTGCGGGAAGAAGGATAAGAGCGTCGAGTACAGGTAGAGATAAGGCGGACTATGTGGATAGTAGAAATCGCTATAAGGACTCCAGCCTTGCATAACGGCT
>CAZRLV010000094.1:0-11027 GCA_964600955.1 uncultured bacterium | reverse complement strand
AAAGCAGGGAAATCCCTGGAAAAAGAAGGCAAAAAGCTGATCTCAAAATTCAAGGATATCAAAAGTCTTCTCAAGGGCAAAACCACGACAGCCACCGGGAAAGTCGACAAGAAAAAAGAGCTTTTGAAAAACATCCTGGAAAACAAGGATGAAATCAAAGGACTGTTTAAGAGTTTGTTTAAGTAAGATTTTGGGGGAAGGGAGGAATTGGGGGAAGGAACCGATTGGGAGAAGGAACTAGAGAACTAGCGGAACTACAGGAATCATAGGAATGGGGAAATGAAAGAGGAAGAAAGATGGATCCCCCGGTCAAGCCGTAGGATGACGAAATTTGGTGCCTTATTTCTATGATTCATCTAGTTCTCTAGTTCCTTCTCCCAATCTATTTCTCTATTTTTTTGGGGGTTTCTTTTTTGGTTTTTTCCAGTTTGATTTCCCCATATCCAGGATGTAATTGGCTGCACCCAGCACCGTGTGAAGGCTGATCAGAGGTATCTCTTGATTTTCTCCGCCTCGGTAGGCCTCTAGACAGGTTTGAGCCTCATAACCAAAACCCATGCGACGATAAACCAAACAGGCTACGGACTCGGCCTCTATGAGTTTAACCTCGGCACTGGCTCCTCTTCGGTCATGCCACCAGGCCTTTTCATCCACCCCAAAATGTCCGCAAAGGATACGGGCCAACTCCCGCACGATTACCAGGTAGCGCTCTTTCAAGGGTAGGCCCTTGGTTAAGGCAATTAGATAATAATAGGGATCATCATCTGGAATTCGCAGACACGATCGCAATTCTTCACTAAGGCGCATGGCCTTTCCATCCCCGATATTACCCCCCTTGGACACCCCTACGGCGATTCCATGCACCACCATATTATGCAAAATTCGTCTCATATCCCTGGGATGAATTTTTCCGATGGGCTCTTCCTCCTCCAAGAGTTCTGGAGGAATCGCCTGCCCCTCTGTCTCTTTTAGATCAAAAAGCAGTTTTACGGGACTGCCCGGAGAAAGGACAATCAGGGGTTGAGCGTCCTCCTTGGGAATACGACGAAACTGACTGAACCAGTCTCGCGGAGTCAAGGCTACCGAAACCAGAGGATCCTGAATATGCAAGAGTACCGAATTGAACATGGAGTACTCGGTAAAACGCCCCACAAACTCCAGGAGATCCAGATACTCCCAACTATTGCGGTATCTTTTACTAACCTGAAAAAATTCGTCTATTGAAGCTATACGGGTTTTCACGCTCTACCCTCGAAGTCTGACAAGGATCTTGACTTGCGGCGAACTTATCTTTTCTACCCTTATCAGTCAACCTAGATTCTCTGAATCCTCTTGATTTAAGTGAAACCTTTTTAGGATCAAAACGTAGGTGTAACAGAGCATCCAGGTTTCATATCAACTAAGGGAGTCCATTATGATTCGCGCCACATCTCTGGTTCTTTTTATTTCAGCGGTTTTTAGCAGTTTTTGCGGGGGGGTGGAGCTCCTGTCCACCAATCAAAATAATCAGGGCAGGTTTTTGCCACTTCAAGTTAAATCGGGCCAGGGATATCTGTCCAATCCAGTGAGTTCTTTTGTTGATTTTGACACCAAGGTGGTGCGCATGAAGGGCGGTAAATACCACGTCATTATCGCCGGCAACCTCTCTGCCAAAGTTACAGACCGAGGAAATCCATCCATGGTTGAGCTTGATGTTTATAAAAACGGTGAGTTTCTTGAGACACGCACCGTAAAAGGCCGTTATATTTCCGTAAAAATTAAACTAAAAGACCACGACACCCTGAGTCGCGACGATGTTTTACGCGAGGGCTACCAAAGAATCGGGCTTCGTCATATCAGCTCAAAATCAGGCATGGCGGCTCAATCAACCTACCAGGGAAAATTCAAATTTCTTTATGAGTTTACTCAGGCTGAAATTGAAGCTCATCTGGGCGCATTGGACCGACCCAAGCTCATGGTCGAGATCATCATACCCGAGAGGCTGGGCAAGGAAGCTGAGAGCAGTGACCCGATTAATCTTGAAAAAGACAATGAATTTGATACCGTAAAATCCAATTCTGATCTCAAGCGTGCTTTTGATGAGTTCGGAAACTGATTCTCAGATGTGTGAAGCTGAAATTCACCAAAAGTCCTGCTCTCTTGCAGGGATTCCCACTCTTTGGTGCTTTCAGCAATCTACCAAAAAAGCGGCCGAAAACGGTGTGGTCCTACTCTTTCACGGGCTTTTCTCCAATAAGGAAGCCAATCTAAAGGAACTGCTATTTCTGGCAGAAAACGGATTTCTGGCCATCGGTGTGGACGCACCGGGCCATGGGGACCGACCCCCGTTTGAACCCCGCAGGGATCTACCCGAAGATCAGAAATTTCTGGATCTGGTTCTTAAAAGCGCCAGGGAAATCCCCTTGCTCGTAGATGAATTAGTGCGTGCGGACCTGGTGAAAAATGCAAAAAATCTCGCCGTAGCTGGGATCTCTCTTGGTGGCTATATCGCTTACGCTTCGGTACTCTGGGAGCCGCGCATTCGATCTATAGCACCGATTCTAGGATCCCCCTGCTGGAACCACAGCCTAAGTCCGCACCGTTTCCCCGGAAAGTTTCGCGAGGTCAATCTTCTAGCCCAAAACGCCGGGAAAGACGAAAGTGTTCCCTATGAGCCCTCTAGAGATTTTGTGGACAGGCTGCAGCAATCATTTTGCAACTCAGAATCAGCCTCTTTTTCTTATCGACTCTACCCAGAATCAGGGCATTTCATGGAATCCGACGACTGGGACAAACTTCTGGCGGAACTGAACCGTTTTTTCAGCAAAACTTTGAAAGAAAGGCCCTGAGGCTGAGGATGATGCGGTGGGGATTCCACCCTCAGCTTTTACTCAATGCCTCTTCTCTAGCAACTGACCCATTAAGGTTCTAAAGGGTGTCTTGAATTTTCGGGCCGACAGCTCATGGCGGAGTTTGTCTAAATTTACTTCCCTGAGACGGATCTGGCGGATCAGGACTTGAAAAAGCTCTCGATCATTTTTAAAGGCCCACTGAATTCGATCTAGACGGTCCTTGAGACTGGGTCTTAATACATCCCTGACCAAAGTCATAACTTTGATTCTGTTTTGAATCCCATTGATGCCCTCAAACCCGAAAGGAAAATAAACAACCTTGCCATCACCATAGGTATTTAAAAGTCCAGCCGGACCTCCCTCTCTATAGCTAAACAAAACCTCAGCACGATCCTTGAGCGCATCACTGACTCTGATCACATCCGGCCATCTTTGATTGCTAGCGCTATCGCCGCCGTCTAGCTTGAACCTCATACCCTGACCTATGATTTCTTTAACCAGGGCTTTTCTATCCACATAGGTTGCCCCCAAAAGGTGCTTAAAGAAATCACGCTCCTGATAGCGACGTCCAATTTCTTGGCCTGTGATAAACAAACGACCCCCGCTCCCGACATAATCCATCAGCATGGTTTGCTCATAGGGCATGATCATGCGCGGTGAAGAGATCAGGCTTGTCCACAGGATTATATTCTCATAGCCCATAATCTTGCGCCTACCTATATTTTTCACATGGTCATATCTAAGACCCAGGGCATCGAGACTTTCCATATAGAAGGTTTCATGCTCGGCATACCAGTCTCGATCAAACAGTAAAAATGGAGGCAGATCCTGCATGACAATAATGATCTCCTCGTCTGCATTTACAGTAAAGTCCTTAACCTGCTCGGTATAACCCATGCTTTGGACCTTTACTTGATATTTACCGGCTGGCAGTCTGGTTTTAAATCCACCTACGCCTGTAGAGCCGCCCGCCACTGGCAGACCTGGAAATGAGAAGCGGGCATTGAGAGAAACCCCATCTGAGTTTTTCGCTATGAAACTTGTCTCAAAACTACGCGAAGGTTTTAGGTTTGTTGAAACCTCCAGGATCTTCTTAGCAGTCACCGTCACAGAAACCGTTTTAGTCTCGTATCCAAAAGCCCTGAGGGTTAATTCGTAAGTCCCGGCACGAAGATGAAAAGATGCCTGGCCCATGTCATTGGCAGCATAGATGCGCCCTTTGGGGCCTATCTGGATTGTGGCTGGTTTATCTCCTGAGCTGATATGGCAATGAATCTCACCGGCGGATAAAACCAGGGAGACCGCGTTATAGGCATCCAGCCTACCCCATCCAAAGTCATTGTCTTCTCCTTTTTCACCCAGATCAACCGAGGAGGCTTTGAGATAGTCCTTGATATGCTCTACGCTGATTTTGGGGTCTGCCTGAAGCATTAAAGCCACAACCCCCGCCACATGGGGAGTCGCCATGGAGGTGCCGCTCATGGTCTGGTACCCTGCACCGGGACTGGCGGAATAAACATCGACCCCGGGAGCTGAGATATCCGGCTTGATATAGGTTTTTCCTTTGAAGATAAATGGCCCTCGGGCTGAAAAGCGGGCAATCTCATCGTCTGAATCCGTCGCCCCGACGGTAATCACATTGGAATAGGTCCCAGGCGATCTCACCGTCTTAGGACGGGGACCAGAATTTCCGGCGGCAAAAACAGGGGCAACCCCCAGGGCTCTCCATGTATCTATGACGGCTTGAAAGCGCACCCCTGCTCGCCCGCCCCAGGAGTTTGATATCACTCGCATGGGCGGGGCGGTCAAAGGGTCGTTATCGGGGTCTACAATCCACTGCATGGCAGACTTGATTTGCGAGAAAGTGGATTTGCCTTCATCTGAGAAGATCTTTCCCACGATGAACCGGACTCCAGGAGCTACGCCGATGGCACGGCTACCGGAACGTTTCCCTCCGATGGTTCCGGCACAATGCGTGCCGTGACCATTTCCATCATTGGCCACATCATCTTCATAATCTGAAACGAAATCCTTAGTTTTTAAAACTCTGCCCTCCAGGTCTGGATGGTTGATATCGATGCCAGTATCCAGAAGGCCGACCACCACTCCTGTGCCATCAATATTGAGATCCTCCCAAACTTGCATGGCTCTGATGGTTTTAAGCCCGTAGGTTGAATCCTCAGGTTCCTGGATTTTTTTACTTCCTGGCTCAATCGGATCAAAAAGCGTGATCTCCTGATCTAGATAGAGGTTTGTGATGTCCTCGCGTTGGATCAGATTTTTGATCCGCGAGATCCGGGCGGTTAGCGCCATGGAATTATCAATCCAGAAGGACTTGATCTTGATGGCAGGTGCCGTTTTTTTTCGTTGAGAAATTTCCTTGAGCAAGTCTCCCTGAACCTCAGATGCAACCTGACGCAAACGCCTTTGCACCTGAACCGGGCTCTCGGATGAGGGGATTTTAAACCCTGGGTTCTTAAACTCGGCAATGACGCTGATAACCCCATCCGTTTTAGAGCTAAGGAGTGCCTCAAGCTCAGGAGAAAGCACAGGACGAGAAAAAAGATTCACACCCAGCCCAAAAACCAAGACCCAAAAAGTAAATAATGATTTCATTTTAAGTTTAAGTCCAATTAAGAAAGGCTGAAAAAAAGATAGGCCCCCTGGTCAAGCCAGAGGATGACGGTTAGATTCCCCATTCATCACCTGGGTGAAAGCAAAAGTAATAAGCACTCAGATTGTCTTTACGGCTCATCTATAAAATGCTATCAGCCTCCACCCTCTGAAACAATCATGCTGTGAAAAAACTATGATAAAAGAGTAACTATTCACCTACAGAACTCATCATGCCGGACTTGATCCCAATGTCATTAAGTTAAGCCTGATGGAGATTTTAATAAGACAGTCCCATAACGGAAACAATTACCTAACCTGGTTCGTAGTCGATAACATCGGTTTATTGTTTTTAAGGAAATCAAAATGCGCTATCTGTTTTTATCTCTGTTTTTTCTGGTGGGAACCCTTTTTGCCAAAGAGGTTCGTGTGGAATTCTCTTTTGAGGATACCCAAAAATACAAGATTGAATTCTCCACCACAGATGACGGTAGATTTCAGGTCCAGGGTAAATCCTATGCAGATGTAATGGGGGTTCTGAAAAATCCAAATAACCTGGAGGGATTTAAAAAGGCCTTCAAATCTTTCAGCCAACTAGATCGCCATGAACGCTTCCTGTTGAAAATGGAAGGTCATTTGACAGCCAGAAATACAAAAAACCCTAAACTTTACAAGAGTATCAATCTCGACTATTCAGAGGAAGTGCCCCTAGTAGAGTTCGTCGGATTTTTCCTGGGATTTCAGGAAGCAAAAACCGACTCCAAAAAGACCATCCCCTACTTAGATAATATGTTCAAACTCTATAATGAATTTGAACTGAATAAATTTGAGCTCTCCATGATCGCACTACCCACTAAAGACACGATAGCCAAAGTATTTAAGATAAAATTAGAGGGAAAAATCAAGGGGCAGGAAATGCTCTATGAGATGATTCCTGGTTATGCAAAACCCAAAGAAAAAAAGCAAGACAATAAAACTCAGTTCTACAAAGACATCAACCGCCGCTAAGTGGCAAATGACTGACTAATCTCTCTTCAATCCAGAGCGCAAAGTCTTCTTCAGAGCTATCCCCCTGGGCCAGAGCAATGAATGCGGCATATTTTTCCTTTTGACTCGCCTTAAAATCCTTGCCATTTAATCTAAGAAATAACCTGCAAACCACAAAAGCCACTCGCTTGTTTCCGTCAAGAAATGGATGGTTTTTTGCGATCCCATAGCCATAAGCACTGGCTAATTGTGAAAGCCCCGGTGGAGGATCACCGTAGGCCCATAAATTCAAAGGACGATGCAAAGCCGAAGAAAGTAAAGCTGCGTCCCGAACTCCTTGCAACCCCCCGTGCTCGGCTAGCTGCCTTTGATGAATGGCGTATACTACCTCTTCTTTGACCCATCGAGGTGCATGCATGCCAAATTCACTCGCCTAGTTTCTTCAAAACATCGCGATCTTCGCGCATCACCTCTTCGGCCTCGTCCATTTGACTTGCAAACTCAGGATCATAGGGCGTCAATTCATAACCATTTGGAGTCTCCAGCAAATAAAGCCCATCACCCTTAGAGACCCGCAAGCGCTCCAACACGGCATGAGGAAGAATAATTCCCGTGGAATTTCCAATTGGAATCAGTTTCAAAGCACCAGACATCATTGCCCCCAAGGAAAGTTATAACATTTGTTATTATTATGTACTAATCTGGCTCTAGCGTCAAGGCATAGAAAAAGGGGCAGCTGACGCTGCCCCTTATACTCCCCGAGTAGGACTCGAACCTACGACAAGTCGGTTAACAGCCGACTGCTCTACCAGCTGAGCTATCGAGGAATGACACTCATAAAAGTTCGGCGATTATAGCAAAACCAAATCAACTTGCCAACAGGTGCAATATTTTATTCGATCGTTCTACGAATTCGCCCATTTTCTTGGCATCAAAATTCTTCTGTGAAATCAAAGCCAGATCATAAACATGCTGACAAACCAAGGTCACTTCCTCGGTTTTCATGGACTCGGACATTTGAGCGACCTTCTGTACGATAGGGTTTTCAGCATTCACTACAAGCGTATGCTCTTCGAGGAACTCAGGAGCTTTTTGCATGGCCACCGAGGACATCTCCTGGAAACGGCGCATCTGCTCGGAGAATAGAATCATCCCGGATACATCCTCACTTTTAAGGTGCTCTACTCTCACAGCCACCTTTTCATTGCCCAAAGCCTTGATGAAAGCATCTTTTATGGAGTCTTCACGGGTGCGGCTATCCTGATCGACGATCTTGGATTCCTTATCCTTGTCGACAAGAGACTCATCCAGATCGGAATCGATTCGCTGAAATTTCCAGTCCGGGTTTTTAATCTCTAGATGCTGAATATAATGTGAATCCAAGACCTCATCCATGATGAGAGCCTCACGGCCTTCTTTTTTGAAAAGCTCAAGATAGGCTAATTGACCTTCCTCGTCTGAGACATAGTAGATTTTATTCTCATGCTTTTCTTTGTTTCTCTCCAAATAGTCCTTGATGGTGGAGTATTTTCCATCCAGGGTGGAGCGGTAGATTACAAATTCATGCACTCTTTCAAAAAAGCGCTCATCCTGGAGAACCCCAAACTTCACAAACGGGTTGATATCCTCCCAGAAGGTCTCGAATTTTTCGCGGTCTTTCTTGAAAAAATCTTTGAGTTTATCGGCGATCTTTTTAACGATATGCTGGGAGATTTTCTTGATGAGCGGGTCGCCTTGCAAGGCTGAACGCGAAACATTCAAGGGAATATCAGGACAGTCAATCACGCCCTGGAGCATGAAAAAATAGGAGGGGAAAATCTCTTCGATGGAATCTGAAACAAAAACCTGGTTGCAATAGAGTTTGATGCGTCCCTTAAAGCTGTCAAAGTTTTGCTTGATCTTGTGAAAATAAAGGATTCCTCGCACCTGAAAAGGAGAATCAAGATTGAAGTGCAGATGAAAAAGAGCCTTTTCATGCATGGGGAAAACATGATCGTAAAATTTCTGGTAGTCCTCATCGCTGAGGCTTGTGGGCTGTTCTACCCAAATCGCCTTTTGAGTGTTGATATGTGTCCCGTTTAGGTGAATGGAAACGGGTAGAAATTCGGAGTAGCACGAGAGTACCGAACGAAGTTCAGCCTCCTTCAAAAACTCTTCAGAGTCTTCGTTAATATGCAGGATAATTTCGGTACCGTGACTGACCAAACCCTCAGCGTCACCCAGAGTGTAATTGGTAGAACCATCACAGATCCAATGCACCGCCTGAGCATCCTCTCGAAAGCTTAGTGACTTGATCTCCACCTTGTCGGCCACCATAAAAGATGAGTAAAAACCCAGACCAAAATGTCCAATGATCTGACTTTTTTCATCTCCACCTTTGTATTTTTCAAAAAACTCGGAAGCCCCAGAAAACGCCAGTTGGGTAATATATTTCTTGATTTCATCGGCGCTCATCCCGATGCCGTTGTCTTTAATATGCAGGGTCTTGCCAGATTCATTGATGGCGATTTCAACCTTGTAATCCACATCCTTTTGTGAAGCCTCTCCGGCTAGTGAAAGATGTTTATGCTTGGTGATAGCGTCCATGGCGTTGGAAACCAGTTCGCGTAGAAAAATATCATGCTCGGAGTAGAGCCATTTCTTGATAATGGGCAACATGTCATCGGCGGTCACCGAAATTTTCCCGGTTTCCAGACTGCCCAAATCTTCCTGGTTTTCTTTTTCCATTTCCATCGCCTCTTGTTCTGACATCTTATCCTCCAAAAAGTTTCCTAAAAATAATGACCTAGTATCAAGAGGCCTAAGAATAGGGCAAAAACCGGGATAGTTCAAGGTTTGATCAAGGTTTAAAACTTCAGTCGACGCTCAAACCCGAACTGAAAATCCCTCTCATCTTCAGATTCACCCAGATCAAAATCATGGTCCACACGATGTTCGCGCTTAAGAATCAAGCCGAGATTTTCCTTGAGCTGCAGTTCTAAGCGCGTACGCTTACGCACACCGAAGTCCAGATTTTCGCGCTCATGCGAGAGAAAGATGTCATCGGCCAGGCGAGTCCCCATACGAAACTTTCGAATTGCCCCCCCCTTTCGCAATAGATTGGGCTCAAGACTCACTTCATCCAACCGGAAGACATCATGCAATAACCCTTTAAAGGGACGTCCCAACAGTTCATCCTCAAGCCGGGCCTCAAGTTGACGTGAAATCAGTTGCCGGTCCTCATTTCTCTGCAACTTTTGGGGCTCCCCTTCAATGGAGCTTTCCTGCACCCCCTGTCCCGCAGAGGAGATCTGAACTCCACTGGAAGCCAAAAGCCGAACAATGTCTTCGCGACCCAGTGTCTCATCATCTGAATCAAGATTATATTCAAGATTATCCAAAGAACCATGTAAACCCAAACTTACACGGCGCTTTTCAATTTGAGTGGCGGCCCTGAGGCTTAACACCGTGTCAAAAACCTTGTCATGCTCTCCCCAGGTCCAGGCGCCCTTAACCAGGGTCCGCCGTGCCTGACTACGGCTCTTCCATAGAAGACTCAGTTTATCCTCCACTGACCCTGACTGAAATTCACTAGAATCCCATAATCCTCCTCGCGGCAAACTGAACCCCTCTCCACCCCGCATTCGAACCTGCTGATTGCCTGGAACGAATTTGATCAGGGAACCGGGTTCAATACGAAACCGATTCCTGGCAATTTCAAAATTGCCCTGCTTTACCCTGGCATGGCCCTCCATCTCACTGTTTCTGGCTTTGAGAGTCAAAGTGAAATGCGGCTCCAACTCCATCTGAAAAAAATTTGAGCGCAGCTCCACATTTTCTTCCTGGTCCACTTTCAATCCGAAATCAAAATGTTCAACAAAAGGAATGATAGGCGGCCCCGGAGGAGCATCGATAAAGTCCATGAGATCTTCGTATAAAATCAGACCATGATCAACTTTTAAATTGGCCATTCCAGATAGCCGCATCCCGCTTCCGGCCAGATAAAGCCCCTTAAGTCTCACACCTGTAAGGTTCAGGTAGGAATTGGTAAACTTTGGCTTACTCAGCTCACCTTTCAAGAAATAGCGGTAATTCTCATAGGGAAAAACTGAACCGGAAAGATTGAACTGAGCACCTTCATGATGACCGAGAATCCGAGTCAGAGCGATTTCATCATCTCTAAAGCGGGTCAAAAGCTTAAGGTTCTTGAATTCGTGAGTTTTCCCTCCCCCCTTTAGCCTGAGAAGCGGCAAATCCACGCTTGCCCCTCCCTGTGCCAGAGGTGCGTGCAACGGGCCGGAAATTTTCATATCCAGCTCGAATTCCCCTCGAGCGGCTAAAACCTGCTCAGGAAACAACTCTTGCACAACTTCAATCGGTGTACGCGGCAATTGAACTGTCAAATCAAGATTACCTTTCAGGTTTTTTTGCAGCCTCAATCCCGGGGCCTGAATACCATAGGGCAGGGTTCCACGGATTAAAAATTCAGCCCCGGCTTTAACCAGGCGCACCTCATCAATCAATAAACGGTCCTGATCCAGTGAAGCCCGTCCCGTAATCTCCTCGAGATAAGTTTGTCCCCCTTGAACATCCAGTTGGATCGGTGCCCCTGAAAAA